>CAMWUS010000102.1 GCA_947177495.1 uncultured Clostridia bacterium | reverse complement strand
AAATGCTCGGCGATTCCTCTAAAACGGGCTTGAAAGTCGGCATGGGCGCGGAGGCGATCCGTGAACTGTTGATGGCGGTCGATCTCGACAAAGAGAGCGAAGAAGCGAAGTTCATCATCGAAAACAATCCCACGGGTCCCAAGCGCGTGAAAGCGATCAAGCGGATCGAGATCATCGAATCCTTCCGCAAGAGCGGCAACCGTCCCGATTGGATGGTACTCACCGTGCTTCCCGTTATTCCTCCCGATTTGCGCCCCATGGTACAGCTCGACGGCGGCAGATTTGCATCTTCCGACCTCAACGACTTGTACCGCCGCGTTATCAACCGTAACAACCGCTTGAAGAGAATGATCGAGCTCGGCGCGCCCGAGATGATCGTGAAAAACGAAAAGCGTATGTTGCAGGAAGCGGTAGACGCGCTTATCGACAATGGCAGAAGAGGCAAACCCCTCAGCGGTCCCTCCAACCGTGAACTCAAATCGCTGTCCGGCTTGCTTCGCGGTAAGCAGGGACGTTTCCGTCAGAACCTGCTCGGTAAACGTGTAGACTATTCCGGTCGTTCGGTTATCGTCGTAGGTCCCGAACTGAAAATTTATCAGTGCGGTCTTCCTAAGGAAATGGCAATCGAGCTTTTCAAACCGTTTGTTATGAAGCGGCTTGTGGAAACGAATAAGTGCCACAACATCAAGAGCGCAAAGCGTACGGTAGAAAAGGGTAAGGACTTCGTTTGGGACGTTCTCGAAGAAGTCATCAAAGAGCACCCTGTTCTTTTGAACCGTGCTCCCACGCTGCACCGTTTGTCCATTCAGGCGTTCGAGCCCGTACTCATCGAGGGTAGAGCTATCAAGATTTCTCCCCTTGTCTGCGGTCCTTTCAACGCCGACTTCGACGGCGACCAGATGGCAGTCCATCTTCCGCTCTCCATCGAAGCGCAGGCAGAAGCCCGCTTCCTCATGCTCTCCGCAAACAACATCTTGAAGCTTGCGGACGGTAAGTCGGTCATGAGCCCCACGCAGGATATGATTATCGGCGCGTACTATCTCACCATCATCCGCAGGGAAGAGGGCAAGAAGTACAACGAGCTCTGCAAGCCCGACGAGAACGGCGAGGTTTACGTTCCTTCCGTGTTTGCTTCCTTCGACGAAGCGCTTATGAGCTATCAGCTCAAAGAGACGCACTGCCAGGACGAAATTTACGTGCGCCGCACGGTGGAGCTTCCCGATTCGTTCGAGGATTTGGAGCTTCCCTACAACAAGACCATCGAATGGTCGGCGGATCTTCCCAACAACTCCGTTTGCGGACACGTGTTCGTGACCAAGGACGAAACGACGGGACGCCTTTCCATTACGGGTACTATTAAGACAACGGTAGGCAGAATCATCTACAACGAGGGTATGCCGCAGGACTTGAACTTCGTCAAGCGCAACACTCCCGAAGATTACTTGAAGTTAGAGCTTTCCACGGAATTCATCGAATCCATCAAGGGTTCGCGCGCAATCGGCAAAAAGCACCTCTCCAAAATCGTTGAAGCGTGCTTCAAGACGGGTTACGCGCCCAAGGCTTCCGCGGTGCTCGACGCAATCAAGGAACGCGGATATAAGTATTCCACGTATGCGGCGCTCACCACTTCCGTATTCGACATGAAGATTCCCGAAGAGAAGAATGCAATCGTCAGCGAAGCGGAAGAGCAGGTCGCTAAAATCGCCAAGAAATATGCGCGTGGTCTTCTCAAAGAGGACGAGCGTTACCGTGCAGTCATCTCCGTATGGGACGACGCGACGGACAAAGTTGCATCCTTGCTTCGTAAGCAGGGGGCGGCGGATAAGTTCAACCCCATCTGGATGATGGCGGATTCGGGCGCCCGCGGCTCTATCGACCAGATCAAGCAGCTTTCCGGTATGCGCGGACTCATGGTAAACCCGCAGGGTAAGAAAATCGAAGTTCCCGTTAAATCGTGCTTCCGTAACGGACTTTCCGTGCTCGAATACTTCATTTCGTCGCACGGCGGTCGTAAAGGACTTGCAGATACGGCACTTAAAACGGCAGACTCGGGTTATTTGACCCGCCGTCTCGTAGATGTCTCGCAGGACGTTATCGTCCGTGAAGAGGACTGCTCGGCAGGCAAGCGCCCGCGCGGCACGTTCGTGAAAGCGATTTGCGGCGCCAACGGCGAGCTCATCGAGAGCCTCGAAGACCGTTTGACGGGCAGATTCGCCGCGGAGGACATCACCGACGAGGACGGCACCGTGCTTGTTCCTTGCAACGAGATGATTACGGAAGCTATGGCGAAACGCATCGCCGCGCTTCCCAAATACGGCGCGGAGGACGCAAAGGGCGTCTGCATTCGTTCCATTTTCAACTGCAACACCCGTTTCGGCGTCTGCGCGAAGTGCTACGGTAAAAACATGGCAACCACGCTTCCCATCATGGTGGGCGAGGCGGTCGGCGTCATCGCGGCGCAGTCCATCGGTGAACCCGGTACTCAGCTTACGATGAGAACGTTCCACACGGGCGGTATCGCGGCTACGGGAGACATTACCCAAGGTCTTCCCCGTGTCGAAGAACTTTTCGAAGCGAGAAAGCCCAAGGGCGTTGCTACGGTCTGCGAATTCGCGGGTATCGTATCCGTCGAGGACAGAGACAACCTCAAACACGTCGTCGTGCGCGAGGAAGGCACGCAGACGGTGCTCAAAGACTACGAGCTTCCCTTCAATGCGGAAATCAAGGTCAAGTCGGGCGAGAAGGTATTCCCCGGAACACAGCTCAACGCAGGTTCCGTCAACCCGCAGGACATCATTCGCGTCGAGGGCGTCAAGGGCGTTCAAGACTATATCTTGGAACAGGTTCAGTCCGTTTACCGTTCGCAGGGCGTTGATATCAACGACAAACACGTTGAAATCATCGTTCGCCAAATGCTCAGAAAGGTTCGTATCGAGAACGCGGGCACCACGGAAATGCTTCCCGGTCAGCTCGTCGATATGTTCACGTTCGAGGAGCAGAACGAAAAGACGATTATGGCGGGCGGCGTTCCCGCAACGGCAAAGCGCGTACTTCTCGGTATCACCAAAGCCGCGCTCGCAACGGACAGCTTCCTGTCGGCGGCTTCCTTCCAGGAAACCTCGCGCGTGCTCACCGAGGCAGCAATTTGCACCAAGCGCGACCCGCTTATCGGTTTGAAAGAAAACGTTATTATCGGTAAACTCATTCCCGCAGGTACGGGCATGAAGGATTACAAAAACGTTTCCGTTCAGTCCACGGGCGGCTATCGCGACATTCTCGCAGGCGAAATCGCAGTAACCGACGCAGAATAATTAACTAACAAAAAAAGCGGCGCAAGCCGCTTTTTTGTTTAGCGTAATTAAGTTTGTATATCTCCCGTAATATTGCGCATAATGATTGCGGAGGGAAGTATGGTTATTGCAAATATCATTTCTTACGTTCTCGTTATTATCGGAGCGCTCAACTGGGGTTTGGGTATTTGGAACGTCAATCTCGTTACCTTAGTGTTCCCCGGTCCCATGAACGTCGGCGCGATCATCGTGTATTCGCTCATTGCGCTTTCCGCAATTTGGTTGATTATCTCCCCGATAATCACGAACGGAATGTTGAAGCTTCAAGGTAACCGCGAAGCGAAGAAAACGAGCGAAGCGTAAGCAAAAGAAAAATTCGAGATAAAGGCGCACGGAATTTCCGTGCGCTTTTTCGTCATATTTGCGCCGCGAACGGCATTATTAAAATTATGACGATGAACGATTTGCGGCGGGGCGACCGCGCCGTAGTGCTGAAAGTGGAATTGCCCGTTCTGTTAAAGGAGCGGTTGCGTTCTTTGGGAATTTTCACGGGCGCTAAATTGAAGCTGCTCAAAGGCTCGCCCAAGCGCGGTACTTGGCTGTTGCAGGTGGGGAGCGCGCACGTGGCGTTAGACGGCGAAACCGCCGCGGGGATCAAGCTATGGAAGATATGAGGCTGTTGCTCGTCGGTAATCCCAACGCGGGGAAGAGTACGCTCTTCAACGCACTCACGGGCGGGCGCGCCAAGGTAGGGAATTGGCACGGCGTCACGGTAGACGTTTTGGAGCGCAAAGCGCATTTGGGCGGCAAGCGCGTTACGGTGTGCGACTTGCCGGGCATTTACTCTCTTGCAAGCATGAGCATGGAAGAGAAAGTCACGCGCGACTACCTTGCTTCTCACGACGGCACGGTGGTGTTTGTAAGCGAATGCGCGGGGTTGGAGCGTTCTCTGCCCCTGTTTTTGGCGTTACTGAAAAAGGGGAAGGCAGGCATTCTCGTGCTTACGAAACGAAAATCCTTTTTGCGCCAAGGGGGAAATATCGACGAAGCCGCGCTATCCGAACGTCTCGGCGTGCCCGTCATTTCGGCAGAGGGGAAGAAGGGCATTAAGGAAAAGCTGTCGGCAGTTCTTCCCGCGCAAGCGTCTGATAAGGCGGTGCGCGCGGAAGAGGTACTTGCGGAAGTTTACACACCCGTGCGGGAGGGGCTTTCGCGTTTGGACGGGCTGTTGCTCTCCGCACCCGTTTGCATTCCGCTGTTTATCCTGCTCGTTTTGTTTACATTTTTCATCACTTTTGCGCCCAATCTTCCCGGGGATTTATTAAAGAATGCAATCGAAGGGCTGTTTACCGAAACGCTTGCGGGCGCGGCGGAGGGGATTTCTTCGCCCGTGTTGAAAAGCTTTGTTATCAACGGGCTTTTGGGAAGTCTCGGCGGCGTGCTCTGCTTTTTGCCGCAAATTTGTATTTTGTTTTTCGCGCTTCTCATTCTCGAAGAAAGCGGCTTTTTATCCCGCCTTGCCTATTTGACCGACGGTTTTTTCGGGAAGCTTGGGCTAAACGGCAGAGCGGTGTTTTCTCTTCTTATGGGTTTCGGCTGTACGAGCGCGGCGATTTTAACCACGCGCGGCTTGGACGATAAAAAGATACAGCGTCGGGTAGTGGCGTGTTTGCCGTACGTGCCGTGCAGTGCCAAACTGCCCGTGTTTTTAACGCTCGCCGCATCCTTTTCGCCCAACCCGTTTTTGGCGGCGGCAGGGCTATACGCACTCGGGATTCTGCTTTCCGTCGGTGCGGCGTTCCTGCTTCGCGGCAAAGAGAAAGCGCCGTTCGTAATGGAGCTTGCGCCCCTGCAAATTCCCCGTCCGCTTTTCGTGCTAAAATCCTTGCTCTTTCAGCTCAAACAGTTTATAATAAAAGTAGCAACGATCGTCCTCGCATTCTTCATGCTGTCGTGGTTGCTCTCGTCGTTCGACTTCTCGTTTCATTTGTGTTCAACGGAAGAGAGCATGCTGGCAACGCTGTGCGGGGGCTTGAGGTGGGTGTTCGCGCCCATCGGCATGAACGATTGGAAGATTGCCTATGCCGCGCTTTCGGGCTTGATAGCCAAGGAAAATGTGGCGGGCGCTCTCTCTATGTTCTACGGCGGCTTCCCTTATTCTGCCGCAAGCGGGTTTGCTTTCGCCACGTTCATGCTTGCCTGTTCGCCCTGCGTTTCCGCAATCGCGGCAACTTCGCGGGAGCTCGGCGCAAAGCGCGCGATAGCGTATGCGGCGTTGCAAACGGTCAGCGCGTTGCTATTGTCGTATTTGGTCTATTTCGCTCTGCTCGGCGGTGTGGTGACGGTTATCGTCGTCCCCGTGC
>CAMWUS010000101.1 GCA_947177495.1 uncultured Clostridia bacterium | reverse complement strand
ACGTACGCATAAAGGAAGCATGCGGCAAGCGAGATGATGGGAACGCGGCGGTTATGGGGCGCGCGGCGTTCCATGAGGTTGAACAGCTTTCTAAGCCCCACGCCGAGCGCGATTGCCGCAACGAAGAACACGACGATTTTAATGACGACGAGCCCTGCGTTGGGGGAGAACCAATCCCAACCGCCGCCTTCGCCGCCCGCCGAAAAGCCTGTTAAAATAGAAAGAATGATGATGCCGATAACGTCGTCGATGACCGCCGCCGCAATGATGGAAGCGCCCACCTTACTGTCGAGCTTGCCGAGCTCTTTGAGCACCGCTACGGTCACGGAGACGGAAGTTGCCGTAAGGATCGCGCCGTAAAAGAGGTTGGAAAGTACGTTTTCAAATCCGAAGAAGAGGGAAGCTACCAGCCAACCGAAGAGCATGGGAACGACTACGCCCATGGCGGTGATAACGAGGGAAGCAACGCCCGTTTGACGGAGCTTCTTTAAATCCGTTCCCAAGCCCGCCGAGAACATGATGAGCACCACGCCGATTTTGCTTAGTACCTTTAAAACGAATTCCACGCTCTCGCCGAAGAACGCCTCCTGCAAGGGTTCCCATGGGATAAATTTCAAAAGCCCTATTAAAATGCACGCAACGAGCATACCTATCACGGCGGGCATTCCGCATTTGTGTGTGCCTAAGCCCATGAGTTTGGAAAATAATAATATAACCGCAAGCGGTAATAACAGTTCGTAAGGTTCCATAAGTGCGGTTATCATTATAGTCTTTTTGCAGAAAAATGCAACTTTTTTGGGGGCAGGGCGGGTTTTTTCTTTACATTTATTTATGGCGCGCGTGTTTGCTTGTCATTTATCCACAAAAGTGGTATAATGTGCGTAACGTGTTACAGTTTTTTTCCGAGCCCATTGACAAAGACAGGGCGCAACAAATGAATTCCGTCGTGCTCGCATTCGTGGGCGACGCGGTATATACGCTCTTGGTGCGCGAGCGGCTCGCCTTGGAGGGCGGCACGGACACGGGCGAGCTCAACAGGCGCGCGTCCGAGCTCGTTTCCGCGCACGGGCAAAGCGACTCCTTGGAGCGCATTTTGCCTTTGCTTTCCGAAGAGGAGGAGGGAATTTTTCGCCGCGGGCGCAACGCCAAAAAGGCGACGAAGAGCAAGCACGCGACCGTGGGCGAATACGTGCGCTCCACGGGCTTCGAAGCGCTGATCGGATATTTGTATTTAACGGGACAAAACGAGAGAATTGAAGAGTTGTTTTTTCAAGGGAAATAAGCTATGAAAACGGAAGGCAGAAACGCAGTTTTGGAACTGCTCAAAACGGATAAGA
Source organism: uncultured Clostridia bacterium (assembly GCA_947177495.1). Classification (GTDB taxonomy): domain Bacteria; phylum Bacillota; class Clostridia; order Christensenellales; family Borkfalkiaceae; genus Gallimonas. The sequence goes on along the minus strand of CAMWUS010000101.1, from coordinate 4,340 downwards.
CGATAGAAAAGCTCCTCATCGAAAAAGGGGGGCAGGGCGTGCTCGGCAAAATTTTCGCCGAGGCGCGTAAAAAGAATATTCGCGTGCAATTCGTAGACCGCGCCGTACTCGATAGGGAGAGTGTGGACAAGCGGCATCAGGGCGTTATCGCCTATTCCACCGATTTCGTGTATGCGGAGCTTCATGAGCTCGTCGGCAAAGAGGAGAGCCTCATTGTGCTGTGCGACGGCGTGGAGGACGTTCACAACCTCGGCAGTATTCTGCGTGTTGCGGAGTGCGCGGGCGCGGACGGCGTGGTGATCCCCAAGGCGAAGGGCGCTACGGTGACGGAAGCGGTCGTTCGCATTTCGGCGGGGGCGGCGGAGCATATCGCGGTTGCCAAAGTTCCGTCTATCAACTACGCCGTGGAAGAGCTGAAAAAGTGCGGTTATTGGATTTACGCATTGGAAGCGGGCGGCGATTGCATTTGGCAGGAAAAGCTGACGGGCAAGGTCGCGCTCGTTGTGGGGGGAGAGGACAGCGGCGTCAAGCGGCTCACCCGCGAGAAGTGCGACAAAGTGCTGTCAATTCCTCTTTACGGAAAGGTGAACTCCCTCAACGCGTCGGTTGCGCTCGGGATTGCCGTTTACGAGGTGGCGCGTGCAAGAAATTGAAAGAGACGAGGCGCTTGTACTGCGGGCGCGTAAGGGTGAGGGCGACGCGACGGAAGAGTTGCTCCTGCGCTATAAAGACATGGTGCGCGCCATTGCACGGCGGCATACCTTCCGCGGGAACGAAAGCGGGGAAACGGAAGACTTGGTGCAAGAGGGCATGATTGGGCTGTACGCCGCAATCAAAGCGTTTCAGGGTGAAAAAGGAAAAACCTTTAAAAATTTTGCCTATCTCTGCGTCAAGGGGCGCATTATCGACGCCAACCGCGCAAGCCTTAGGCGGGTGACGTTAGACGAGGGGGAGTTCGATTTCGATTCCCTTGCGGAGGGTACCACCCCCGAGGATACGCTTCTTTACGACGAGTCCAACACCGAGTTTCACGCAAAGCTTTCCAAGTCGCTTTCCGACCTCGAATTCCGCGTGCTCACACTGTATTTGGAGGGCATGAGTTACTCCGCGATCGCCGAGCACACGGGCAAGGACATGAAGAGCATCGACAACGCCTTGGCACGCGCAAAGAAGAAGTTGCAAAAGTCGTTTTCTTAAAAATATCACTCCATAAGGAGGAGCGCACAATGGCGCATATATCGCTGTATCGGCGGTTCCGTCCGTCCACCTTCGACGAAATGGTGCGGCAAGAACACGTCGTGCGGGTGCTGAAAAATCAAATCGAGCAGAACGCGGCGGGGCACGCCTATCTCTTCTGCGGACCGCGCGGAACGGGAAAAACGAGCGTTGCGCGTATCTTTGCGCGCGCGGTCAATTGCGAACAGCCCGTAAACGGTTCGCCCTGCGGCAAATGCGCCGCCTGCCGTGCGATTGCGGAAGGCTCGCTCGACGTAACGGAAATCGACGCCGCGTCCAACAACGGCGTGAACGAAATGCGCGATTTGCGCGAAAAGGTGCAATACCCGCCCGTTACGGGAAGATACAAGGTGTACATCATCGACGAGGTGCATATGCTTACGGACAGCGCGTTCAACGCGCTCCTCAAAACCCTCGAAGAACCGCCCGCGCATGCCATTTTCATTTTGGCTACCACCGAGCCGCACAAAATTCCCGCGACCATTTTATCCCGCTGTATGCGGCTTGATTTCAAGCTGATTCCCGCCGAGGATTTGGAAAAGCATTTGACTTCCGTGCTCGAAGCCATTGGCAAAGAGTACGAGCCGGAGGCGGTTTCCGCCATTGCCCGTGCGGGTGCGGGAAGCGATCGCGATATGCTCTCCATTGCCGAAACGTGTATCGCATACGACGATAAGCTTACTTACGCCGCGGTGACCGCTGCGCTCGGGGCGGCGGATTTCAAAACGACGGCAAGACTGACGGAAGCCATGCTGCACGGCGATATGCCCACCGCGCTCTTTGCAACCGAGACTGCACTTTCGGAAGGCAAAGCGGTAGGGGTGCTTGTTCGCGATTTAATGGAATTGCTTTCGCAGGTCACTATTGCGATGACCTGTAAAAACGCGCAGAAATTACTCGCGCTTCCCAAAGATTTATTCGAACGCGTGAAGCTAATTGCGGACAACGCCGACGGGCGCGCGGTACTGCGCGCAACAGAACTACTCGGCAAGACGGAGACGGAAATGCGGTTCGCGTCCTCTCCCCGTATTTTGTTAGAGACGGCAATTATGCGCATTTCCATGCCCGAAACGGAGCTGAGTGCGGAAGCGCTTACGGTGCGGCTCAACGAGCTTGAACGCCGTGTTGCGGGCATTCCTATGCCGCTTGCGGGGGGAGCTGTTGATATTCCCGTAGAAGAGCCCGCGCCCAAGCCTGCGCCCAAGAAGGTAAAGCAAGCGCCTCCCGAAGAGGTGCCGCCCGAATACGATTACGACGAACCGCCTCCCCTCGAAGAGGAGCCCGTGTTCGACGATGCGTTCCCCGAACCGCCTTTCAGTGCGCCTGCGCCCGCTCCCGCCCCCAAAGCGGAGCCCAAGGCGGTACCCGTTGCTCCCATTGCGGACAACGGCGAGAAGCCGACGGCGGAGGTGGCATTCGGCAGGTTTTTAAGAACGCTCCGCAAGACGAGCCGCAACGGCGTGCTCTTTACCATGTGCAGCGATTTAATTCCCTCTTACGAGGGCGATACCTTAGTGCTCGTAACCGACGTGGAAACGATTGCGCGGTCGCTTCAAAAAGAGGAACACCGCGCAGTCATGGCGGACACGTTTGCGCTCGTGGGCATCACTTCCTTCGAAGTGCGCGGGGCGCAGCCGCAGGCGAAGAGCGAGGACGCAATAACAGAGCTCAAAAAGAATTTTTCGAAATATCCCGTAGAGGTCAAATAAAAGGAGAAAGTTATGGCAGGATTTAATAAAGGCGGCATGGGGGGCGCGGGAATGCAGAACCTCATGAAACAAGCGCAAAAGATGCAGGAAGAAATGAAGGAGACGGAGAAGCTCCTCGACGATTGGGAAATCGTAGGCACGGCGGGCGGCGAAGCGGTCGTCGTGTATATGAACGCGAAGAAAATTATCGACGGCATCGAAATCGACAAATCGGTCATCGACCCCGAGGACGAGGAAATGCTCGAAGACCTCATCCTTGCCGCCATCAACGACGGGTACAAAAAAGCCGACGAAGTGTATCAGGAAAAAATGGGCAAGTTCGGCGGTATGGGCGGAGGGCTCTTTTAAGTGGAAGTTTTTATCGAGCCTATCGGCAGGCTGATGAACGAGTTTTCCAAGCTCCCCGGCGTGGGGCAGAAAACCGCGCAACGCTATGCCTACCGCGTAATCAACATGTCGGAGAGCGAGGCGCGCGCCTTTGCCGACGCAATCGTAAACGTAAAGCGCAAGGTGCGCTTTTGCAAGGTGTGCGGCAACTTTACGGAAGCGGAAGTCTGCAACATTTGCGCTACGCGCGAAAAGTCGGTCATCTGCGTGGTAAAGGAGCCCAAGGACGTTATCGCGCTTGAAAAGGTGCACGAGTTCAAGGGCGTGTATCACGTATTGCACGGCGTCATCGACCCCATGAACGGCGTTACTCCCAACGACATTCGCATTAAGGAATTGCTTGCCCGCGTGGGCGAAGGGGACGTGAAAGAAGTCATTATGGCGACCAACCCCGACGTAGAGGGCGAGGCGACTGCCATGTACATCGCAAGGCTGTTAAAGCCGTTGGGAATTACCGTTTCGCGCATTTCCCGCGGCGTGCCCGTCGGCTCGGAGCTCGAATACGCCGACGAAGTAACGCTTGCAAGGGCGCTCATCGAGCGGAAAGAGATTTAGGAGATTGCATGAATATTTCCGTTTTGGGTTGCGGAAGGTGGGGTTCGTTTATCGCTTGGTACCTCTCCCGACAGGGCTTTGACGTATACTCCTGGGGCGCGGAAACAAGCGCATCTTACCGCGTTTTAAAAGAAACGGGGCGCAACGAGTACGTCGCGCTGGACGAAAAAATTACGCTCACTTGCGATTTGGAGAGCGCGCTCGCGCACGCGGATACGATCGTCATTTCCATTTCCGCACAGGGCTTGCGCGGGTTTATGAAAAAGGTGACGGCGTTCCCCGTTTCGGGAAAACGCTTTATTCTTTGCATGAAGGGTATCGAAGCGGACACGGGCAAACGGCTTTCCGAGGTAATGTGCGAGAGCGGAATTTCTCCCCAAAACATTGCGGTGTGGGTAGGACCGGGGCACATTCAGAGCTTCGTAAACGGCGAGCCCAACTGCATGGTTATCG
>CAMWUS010000100.1 GCA_947177495.1 uncultured Clostridia bacterium | reverse complement strand
GTTCAACACGTCGGTCATTTCGTTTCCGCGTTCGCCGCAGCCGATATATACAATAATGTCTGCGTCCGCCCACTTTGCAAGCTGATGCTGAACGACCGTCTTACCGCTTCCGAAAGGACCGGGAACGGCGGCAACGCCGCCGCGGGCAATGGGGAACAGCGTGTCGATTACCCTCTGCCCCGTAACCATGGGCTTATCGGGCGACAGCTTTTCTTTGTAAGGTCTGCCCTTTCTTACGGGCCATTTCCGAAGCATACTTACGCTTTTATCGCCCGTAGCCGTGCTGATTTTCGCAATCGTCTCTTCTATCGTGAAATCCCCTTCCTCTACGGAAACAACCGTTCCGCTTACACCGTTGGGGACTAATATTCTATGTTCAACGATTTCCGTTTCCTGCACCACGCCCAAAACGTCGCCTTCGGCAACCTCGTCGCCCGCTTTCACGCGGGGCGAAAAATGCCACTGCTTTGTGCGGTCGAGATTGTTTACCGAAACGCCCCTCGAAATACGCGAACCGTATTTTTCGAAAAGCGTGGTAAGCGGGCGCTGAATTCCGTCGAAGATGCCCGATATAAGACCGGGGGCAAGCTCTACCGAAAGCGGTTCGCCCGTGGAAACGACGTCTTCGCCGGGACCTAACCCCGACGTCTCTTCGTATACCTGTATGGAAGCCTTATCGCCGCGCAGTTCGATGACTTCGCCGATAAGCTCCTTTTCGGAAACGCGCACGACGTCGTACATTTTGCAGTCCGCCATGCCCTCCGCAATAATTAAGGGACCGGAAATTTTTACTGTTTTACCCATAAATACCTCTATTGCCGATTTCCTTGCAAGACAAGGAAAAGTTTGTGAACTCAGTTATTAAATAAGATGTCTACGCCGAGGGCGCGCTCCATTGCGCTTTGCAAAAGCTCTTTGCCGTGGCCTGTGCTGCCGTTTTTGGAGGGAATACTCAAAACCACGGGATAAGGCTCTTCGTCAAACCGTTTCAAGAACTCGGTCAAGGGTTTGGCAAGTTCCTCGGTAAGAAAAATGACTTGATAATCCTTGGCGATTTTTCTTAAAACCTCGCGCGCCTTCCCCTCGTTTTCCGCAGGGAAAGTTGCAACGCCCGCCGCCCTGAAAACCATGATACTGTCGCCGTCGCCTATGATTGCTATTTTACCCGTCATACCACACCGTCCTTAAACTATTGTATCGCGCGCAAACGGCGTTTAATTTCGCTATCCTTCATGCCCGCCAAAAGACATACGAACAGTATTCTCACGTTGCTATTTTCCGCACGGCGACGGAATACGTAATAGAGAAACGGCTGATTTTTTTGCAGTTCGTATTTCTTAGCCGTGAAGTACTCCGTTTCGTAGCTTTCGCAAATGCGTTCCGCCGTGGTCAGGGGAAGCCCCGCCGCCTTATCCGTAATACACTTTTTCACAAAGTCGTAATACGGCGTACCTTCGAATGCTTTTATCGCCTTTTCGGGGTCCTCGTTAAAAAGCGATGCAAGCTGTTTTTCGGTAAGCTTGCCGCCCGAAAGGTAACACTTAGCGGCGTACTCCTCTTCTCCCGAGCGAAGTGCCGTAAGAATATTCGTCATATCCGCTTTGGTTGTTAAAAGCTTTTTTAAAAGCCCGTTCCTTGCGCAAGTCTCGTGTAGATGGCGGTATAACGCCTTTTCGAAGATAATTCCTATTTCCGCGCCCGACGCGGTCGCTTCGCTTTCTTCGGAAAACAACGCGCTCGCTTCCTTTACGGCTTCGCTCAAAACCTTGCCGAGAGGAGCGTATTCGCCCGAATTGACGCAGTCTACGATTACCCCTACGGGAATGAGCCCCGCGGGGGCGAGCATATTTTCCGTGCTTAGATTTAAAAACCGAGCCTTAACAGCCGCTTTAGCGTTGTGGAAATCCCGCGCCGACAAAAGATATGCCGCTTCCGCACGCGAGGGCGCGTATTCGCGGATAAACGCGTCAATCGCCGCCTCGTCTGCAGAAACAAGTTTTTCGTACTCGTAAACGGACGCCGCTTCCGCGCCTTTGCCGAAGCCGCTCTCCGAAACGACGCGCAAAGCCTCCTCTGCGCCCAAATCGCAGAGTTTGAAAATCTTGTCTTTCAACAAATATTTTTCTCGGGCGGCTATCACGCCGTTTGTGTACAATAAGTTCTTAGCCATTTATAAACCGGAATTGAATATTACGGAAGCGATCTCAGCTTGCTGCTCTTCCCTGTCCATCGCGAGTATCGCGCCGTAGGAAAGATTTTTGTCGGAATGCTTTCCGCAAAGCATAAACCCGCCGTCGAGCTTGGCGCGCTTGGTTGCAACCTTTAACTTCTTTTGTTTGACTACGGGAAGCGCAGAAACCGCCTGTGCATAGCGGAAATTATCCGCAAACACCAATTCGTCGCCCTCTTCCGCGTGCTCGTCTAAAAGCCGCGTGCAGAGGGACAGCGTTTCCTTTTCGCTCAAATTTAACAGCTTTTCGAGGGCACGGGCGTAGATTTCGTCTATTACGCCGCGCTTTTCGGCAAGCAGAATTTTTGCGCTGTCAAGGCGCGCCACGGCAGCTTTTCCGTCGAAAATGCTATCCGCCTTGGCTTTGACTTCCGCTTCCGTTCCCCGTCTGTTTCTTTCGGCATCGGTGGTAGCTCCGGCAACGGTTGCCTTAGCCCTCTCCTCCGCTTCCGCGATAATTGCCCGCGCCTCTTCCTCGGCGTCGGAAATTATCCTTTCGACAATCGCCTGTTCGCTCATAGTCTTATACGAGAGGAATTAACATGATGGAAATGATAAGTCCCAAAATTGCATAGAACTCGATCATTGCGGGGTAAATGATAAGCTTACCGCCAAGCGAATCCTGCTTGCCGACTGCGTAAATACAGTTGACTGCCGATTTGCCTTGGAAAATACCCGTAATCAAACCCGAAACAGCCATAGGCATTACCGCGCCGAGCATCGCCCAACCCTGCGAAAGCGTCATGGTCGCCGAAACCGAACCAGAAGCGATGATGCCGATAATAAAGCCGTAAATACCCTGCGTTGCGGGAAGGAGCACGAGCACGAGAACTTTACCGAACTTGTTGGGAGCTTCACCCAATACGCCTGCTGCCGCAGTACCCGTTTTGAAAAGACCGATCGCCGAACCGATACCGCAGAGAAGCACGCAGAGCGCAACGCCGATCATAGCGACCGCAAAGCCGGTGTAACCGATTTGCTCGGCTTTTTGCCCGACTTCTTGGAAAACCTGCTCGCTTTCCGCCAAAAGTGTTGAAAACATATATACCTCCAAATTGTTTTTTAATTATTTAACACGTAAACGTGTTTATGCCTTGAACCTAAGGGAGTGAACAATTCACCCTCACCCTCGAAGAATCTGCCGTAGAACTCCACGTATTGCAGTCTTGCGTCGTGGATATACGCGCCGAGAAGCCCTATTGCAAGATTGAACACATGCCCTATTAACATAATGGCAACACCTAAAATGATAAATCCGACGTTGCCGCTGCCGATTAAAGCTACGGAATTCGAAGTGATGATGTCCGCGATGACCGCGCCCGCAAGCATTAAGCCGTAAAGCCTTGCGTAGCTCAAAATATCGGAAGCGTAGTTGATAACGCCGTACGCGGAGCCGAAACCCTTTGTAAACTTGCCCAAAAGCTTTTCGTGTCTGCCCGCGGTGAGGATTGCAACCACAAGGCTTGCCCCCGCGATGATTCCGCCGACCTTTGCAAGAATAGGCAAGTTGAACTGTTCTACGAAACCGATAATCGCAAGCTCTACGCCTATGGAGAACACCGCCCAAACAATACCGTCGAAAATGCCGTCTAAAATTTTGCCCCTGCGCCAACACTGCACCGCACGGCATACGTAGCCCGCGAAAATCTGCACGACGCCGATGAGCATACTGATGATAAGCAGTGCGGGTACGTTGATCCCCGCAAGCGACCAACTCATGTGAACGCCCTGCAAATCCGGCATGACCTTAAACGGAAGAACGGCGAACCCGAACAACGAATTGAACAGCGCGCCCCATATCACCGTAAAGATGCCGCCGATTGCAAACACGCCGCCTAAGCGCCCTATCATACCGTCGCGGCGCCTGTTTTTAAACCAAAGCAACCCGCCGCCGAGTATCATCATCAAGCCGTAACCCATATCCGCCATGATGAAGCCCAAGAAAAGGCTGTAAAAGAACGCCATGACCGTGTTGGGGTCGAACTCGCGCGAGTGCGGCGCGGAATACATATTGGTGACGGCTTCGAAGTTTTTAACGATTGCGTTGTTGCTTAAAAGCGTCGGGGGAACTTCGTCCTCGGAAGGCTCGGAAAACTCGAAATATATTGCGCTCGAAACGTCCGTTAAAGCCTGCCGAACGCCCTCCTCCGCTTCTACGGGAACGTATGCTTCCAACAAAAACGTGGTCTGCGTTGCAAGCATCTTTTCGGAAAGCTCTGCTTTTTCCAACTCGAACGCAACGAAGTCGCAATAAATTTGTAAGTCGCGGATACGGTCTTTCAACGAATAGAGTTGTGATTGATTTTAACGCAACTCCGTCGCAAGCCCTTCCTCGCGCTCCTTTAACGAATTGTAAACTTCCTCGCCCGTGCGCCCGTCGTCAAACGGACATTTTACAAAGCCGAAGCTTTGCAAAACCGCGTCGGTTTTTTCCGCTTCCGATTTATGCGCGGCGACCATGATAAGCTCGCTGTCTTTACTGCTTGACACAAAGGAGTACGAAGCAAGCGGCAACTCTCCGATTGCCTGCATGAAATTCACTTTCATGGGCGCGGGAATAGTGCCTATTTTAAACCGAGCGTGCGACGTGTTTTCCAACTTTAACGGTTGCTCTACGGACGCGTAAATTTCCGCTTCCGCAAGCGTGCGCTTCACCTTTGTAAGCTCTGCGGAACACTTCTTCTGTTCCTCCAAAAGACGGTTGACTTCTTTTACCGTTTCGTCGGCTTCCGCCTTGAAATCCTTTGCCCCGATAAATTCGGAATAGGAAATTTCGCAACCGTCCTTGGGTAAATCGGACTTTATCTTATACTGCGCGGCGTACTGCTTCACGCTGTCCGTAATTTTGGAGAGCGCGTCTTCTAAACCCGAAAGATATTCTTTCAGGCTCTCGCAGTCCGCAGTCATAGGTGCGGCGTATTCAGTTTGAGAGTGCAGCTTAATTTCAGTCGCGCCCGTGCGTTGCAGGGCGTTCAATACCTTATCCTTCTCGTAGGACATGGCGACTAAATTGAGCTTGCCCATTTCAACAACTGCCACGCACAATCCTCCGCACAATGTCGCTTACAATCTCGTCCGTAGATTGAAGACAGTCGGCGGCATACTTCGCCGCGACCGCTCTCTTTTCGGTGATTTTCTCGTCGTAATACTTCTGCGCCGCTTCTTCGGCATCCTTAATTGCCTTTTCGCGGTATGCTTTGCATTCCGCTTCCGAAAGCTTGGCAATCTCCGCAGAACGCTCTTCCGCGTTCTCCGCAATTTCAGCCGCCTTTTGCTGCGCCGACGCTTTTATTTCAGCCGCTTTTTCCTCGGCTTCGTTAATGGACTTTAAAATTTCTTGCATACGACACTATTGTAACATATTTTTTCTTTTTAAGCAAACGAAATATTTGTATTTTACGCAATAAAAATGTTATCTTGCCCCTACCTGTCTATTGCTTGCGTTCATAAATTTTCAAAACCCTATTGACAGGCACCCTACCCTGTGA
>CAMWUS010000099.1 GCA_947177495.1 uncultured Clostridia bacterium | reverse complement strand
CGGCGTTGCGCTCTGCCATGCGTTTACAAGTCGTTTTTCTTCCCTCTTCGGGGTAAAATAAAAGGAGTTTGCCGTGATCGGTTATTTAAAAGGAAAAGTGAAAACACTTGCGCCCGACTACGTATTGCTTGTGGTCGGCGGCGTGGGGTACGAAGTCGTCTGCTCGGGAGCGGCGTTCTCCCGCCTTTCGGGCGTGAAGCCGGACGAGGACGGAGAAGTGTATACCTACTTGCAGGTGCGTGAGGACGGGGTTACCCTCTTCGGATTTGCAGACGTGCAGGAAAAGAGTTTGTTCTTGAAGCTCGTCTCCGTGCAGGGGGTAGGTCCCAAGGTGGCAATTTCCGTGCTGTCTTCCATGCGCCCTGCGGACGTATCGGAAGCGATTGCAACGGCGGACGTCAAACGGCTGTCTTCGGTCAAGGGCTTGGGCAAAAAGACGGCGGAGCGCATCGTGCTCGAATTGCACGGAAAAATTTCCGCCGACGAATTGCTGGGCGCGGAAGGCGCGGTTAGAACGGTGCTTCCCGCCGAGGAGGACGACGACGCGGTGAGTGCGCTCATCGGGCTCGGGTTCACGAGACAGGAGAGCGCGCGCGCTGTGGAACGCGCGAAGAGCACGGGCGCAAAGACGGTGGAAGAAATTATCGCTGCCGTCCTGCGCGGAATGTAATACGGAGTAGATTATGTTTGAAGACAATTACGGCGAGGAGCGTTTGCTCACGAGCACGAAGAGCGAATACGACATGGAGGAGAACGTTCTCCGTCCCAAAACCATGGAAGAGTACGTCGGGCAGGAAAAGGTAAAGGAAAACCTTTCCGTCTACATGAAGGCGGCTTCTTCGCGCGGGGAATCGCTCGATCACGTTTTGCTGTACGGCCCTCCCGGGCTCGGTAAAACGACGCTCGCGCACATCATTGCAAATACCATGGGCACGCAAATCAAACTCACTTCCGGTCCCGCGATCGAACGCGGGGCGGACCTTGCCGCCATTCTTACCAACTTGAACGAGGGCGACGTGCTCTTCATCGACGAGATTCACCGCTTAAACCACGCCGTAGAGGAAATTCTCTATTCGGCGATGGAGGACTACGCGCTTGACATCATCGTGGGCAAGGGACCTTCCGCCCGCAATATCCGCTTCCCGCTCAAACGGTTTACGCTCATCGGCGCAACCACCCGCGCGGGAATGCTCTCTTCGCCGCTTCGTGACAGGTTCGGCATTCTCTGCCGTCTCGAAATGTATTCGCCCGAAGAGCTCAAACAAATCGTCACCCGCTCCGCACGCACGCTCGGCATTTCGGTGGACGAGGGTGGAAGTTACGAAATCGCCCGCCGTTCGCGCGGTACGCCCCGTATCGCAAACCGTTTATTGAAGCGGGTACGCGACTTTTCGCACGTGGCGGGAAGCAGTACGGTCACCAAGGAGCAGGCGAGCCGCGCCCTTCTCAAAATGGAAATCGACGAGTTGGGACTCGACGATACCGACCGCAAACTACTCAGCGCACTGATTGAAAAATTCAACGGCGGTCCCGCGGGGTTAGATACGCTCGCCGCTACGATTAACGAGGACGTGAACACCATCGAGGACGTGTACGAACCGTACCTCATGCAACTCGGTTTCATTGCGCGTACGCCGCGCGGCAGAATTTGTTTGAAAGGCGCGTACGAGCATATGGGCATTACTATTCCCGAGAGTGCAAAAAAACAGCTTTCCCTGTTCGGGGACGGGGAATAACCGATGGAAACAATCATTCGCAAGAGCGATTACTATTACAATTTACCCGAAGAGCTGATCGCGCAGACTCCCGCCGAGCCGCGCGATTCTTCGCGCCTGTTGGTCTATCATCGCGAAAGCGGCGAAATCGAGCATAAAGTTTTCCGCGATATTACCGACTATCTTCGGGCGGGCGACGTGCTTGTCGTCAACCGCACCCGCGTGCTTCCCGCAAGGCTGTTTGCCGAAACGCAAAACGGCGGCAAGGTGGAAGTGCTCCTATTAAAGCGGTTGGAGCTCGACGAGTGGGAAGTGCTCGTGCGCCCCGGGAAGAAATGCAAGATAGGCACCCGCCTTACGGTGAATAGCGAGCTTTCGTTGGAGGTTACGGGAATTACTCCCTCGGGGGAACGCCACGTTAAGTTTTTCTACGAGGGGACGTTCGAGGACGTGCTCTCCCGCGCGGGCAGTATGCCGCTCCCGCCCTATATCCACGAGAAGCTGAAAAACCCCGAGCGCTATCAAACGGTATATAGCAAGGAGAACGGTTCCGCCGCGGCGCCCACTGCGGGCTTGCACTTCACTCCCGCGCTTTTGGAAAAACTGCGGGGCATGGGCGTGGAAATCGCCGAAGTGTTGTTGCACGTCGGGCTGGGCACGTTCCGTCCCGTGAAAGAGGAGAACATTCTCGACCATAAAATGCACTCGGAGTACTACGAGGTGGACGAGGCGGCGGCACAAATCATCAACCGCGCCAAACGGGAGGGGCGGCGTATTATCGCCGTAGGAACAACCTCCGTGCGCACCCTCGAAACGGTTGCCGACGAGAACGGGTTCGTCAGTCCCTGCAAGGGCGATACGGAAATTTTCATTTACCCGCCTTACCGCTTTAAATGTATCGACGGACTTGTCACCAACTTTCATTTGCCCGAGAGCACGCTCTTAATGCTTGTCTCCGCGCTCGTCTCCCGCGAGGAAGTGTTGCACGTATATGAAACTGCTGTTGCACAGAAATATCGGTTTTTCTCTTTTGGAGATGCTTGTTTGTTTGTATAATAAGGGGTATTGATAAGAGAATGAGTTTGCAGGGAACGAAAGGGGAAGAATACATTGACGCTTTCCCGAGATTTAAAAAATGGATCAATGAATGTATTTGTTGCCACCGCAAAGGATACGACCCGAATATGCCGGAAAATATTTCCGTCGTTGAAGGAAATGTCGGCGCGAAAAAAATCAGACAGTATTTCGAACCGCTTTCTGTGAACGAATATAAACTATGCGAAGTGTGCGCAAAGCTTGTGCCTACGCAGGCGAAAAAACCCGATTTGAAAAATATTCCTAAAAAGTAAAAAAACACAAAAAAATTTTAAAAAGTAAGCCCAAAATCCTTGACGCGGGCTTGCTTTTTTGTTATTATTATGTAGCCTGTGTCAGCAGGGAGTTTTTTCTGCGCGCACCGAGCGTATTTGGGATGATGCGGGAAGTTACTGAAAAACGAGGCGAAAAAGCCCCTCGACAGATAATTTCCGCTGACAAATGTGGAGGCTCGACCTCTGCGACCGACCGAAGGCTTTTGCGAGGAAACACCGCAAAGACGCGTGTTTTTTTGATAAGGGAACTTCGATACGCACGGCTAAGTTGACACGGAGTACACAGTTGGTATAAAAGAAGGAGTAAGAAAAATGGCAGCACAAAAAATCAGAATCAAACTTTCGGCTTACGATCACGAGCTTGTAGATCAAGCGGCAAGCAGAATCGTAGAGACGATGCAGAAGGGCGGGGCGAAGATTTCCGGTCCCATTCCGCTTCCCACGGAGCGCGAAATTGTGACGATCCTCCGCAGCCCTCACAAATATAAAGACAGCCGCGAGCAGTTCGAGCTTCGTACGCATAAGAGAATCATCGATATCTATTCTCCCAACGCTAAGCTTTTGGACAGCATCCACCTTCCCGCGGGCGTAGATATCAAAGTAAAACTGTAATCCTATAATACTATATAAATATGGTATTGGAGATATAAAAGAAAAAGGAGTGAACTTTATCAATGAGCAATAAAGCAATCATCGGCCGCAAAGTCGGCATGACGCAGCTCTTTACGGAAGACGGGAAAGTGATTCCCGTAACGGTAGTGGAAGCAGGTCCCTGCCCCGTGGTACAGGTGAAGACGGAGGAGACGGACGGATACGTTGCGCTCAAACTCGGCTTCCTTCCCGCGAAAGAGAAGAGCTTAACGAAGCCCGATCTCGGGCAATTCAAAAAGGCGAACGTAGCGCCCTGCAAAGTGTTGAAAGAGATTCGTCTCGACAGCGTTGAGGGTGTGAAGGTCGGCGACAAACTTCTTGCCGACGTATTCCAGGCAGGCGACAGAGTGGACGCAAGCGGCGTGACGAAAGGTCACGGTTACACGGGCGTTATCAAGCGTTGGAACCAGCACCGCTTGAAAGAGACGCACGGCGTAGGCCCCGTACACAGAGAACCCGGTTCCATGGGCGCAAACAGCACCCCCTCGCGCGTGTTCAAGCACAAGCACCTCGCAGGTCAGTACGGTGTTGAAAACGTTACGATTCAGAACCTCGAAGTTATCCGCGTAGACGTTCAGCGCAACGCGATCCTCGTCAAGGGCGCGATTCCCGGACCTAAGGGTAGTGTGGTAACGCTGAAATCGAGCGTGAAGCACAGCAAATAAGGAGAAAGACCATGGCAAACGTTAAGGTATATAATATGAAAGGCGAAGAGGTCGGCAAAATCGACCTTTCCGACAAAGTGTTCGGCGTCAAATATAACGAACCTCTCATTCACCAAGCGGTCGTAACCTATCTTTGCAATCAAAGACAGGGAACGAAATCCACCCTTACCCGCACGGAAGTGCGCGGCGGCGGCGCGAAGCCTTGGAGACAGAAGGGTACAGGTCGTGCAAGACAGGGTTCCATTCGTGCTCCCCAGTGGACGAAGGGCGGCGTCGTGTTCGCACCCAAGTCCCGCGACTTCTCCAAGAGCATGAACAAAACGGCAAAGCGCGGCGCGTTCCTTTCCGCACTTTCCAAAAAGCTTGCGGACGGCGAACTTATCGTCGTAGACGGCGTGAAGGTGTCCGCTCCCAAAACCAAGGAAATGGAAGCGTTCCGCAAAGCGCTTAAACTCGACAGAAAAGCGGTGCTCGTCATGGACGAACCCAATGCGGACGTCATCCTTGCGGCTCGCAACATTCAAACGCTTTCCACGGTATCGGTTTCCGAGGTCAACACCTATGAGGTTGTTTCCAACAGCGTAGTCGTGCTTACCAAGGGTTCCGTGAAAAAGCTCGAAGAAGCTTACGCGAACGAGGAGGTAAATTCGTAATGCAACCCCAAGACATTATTTTAAAGCCCGTCCTTACGGAAAAGGGATACGACGGGATCGCGGACAAGCGTTATGCGTTCAAGGTGCTCAAGACCGCGAACAAGACGCAAATCAAAATTGCGGTAGAGCAGATGTTCGGCGTAAAGGTAGCGAGCGTGAACACCGTTACCTGCCCCGGTAAGCTTAAGAGAATGGGCAGAAATTCCGGTTACACCCCTACGACCAAAAAAGCGATCATCACGCTGAAAGCGGACAGCAAGCCCATCGAGGCATTTAACTCGTTGTCGTAATATTCGGAGGATTGAAAAATGGCAGTCAAGAGATATAAACCGACCTCTCCCGCACGCCGTCTGATGACGGTTCCCGTGTACGGAGAGATTTCCAAGAACAAGCCGGAGCGCTCCCTTCTCGAAGATCAGCGCAAATCGGGCGGCAGAAACCACGCGGGTAAAATCACCGTCCGTCACATCGGCGGCGGCAACAAGAGAAAGTACCGCATCATCGATTTCAAACGCAATAAAGACGGCATTCCCGCCACGGTCAAAAACATTCAGTACGATCCCAACCGCAGCGCAAACATCGCGCTCCTCGTGTATGCGGACGGCGAAAAGAGATACATTCTCGCTCCCGTCGGCTTGAACGCAGGCGACAAGGTGATGAGCGGCGCGGGTGCGGACATCAAGGTGGGC
>CAMWUS010000098.1 GCA_947177495.1 uncultured Clostridia bacterium | reverse complement strand
GACTACCTCTCTTCCTACCGCGGCGCGCTCTTTATCGTCTCCCACGACCGTTATTTTTTGGACAAGCTTACAAACCGCACTTTGGAGCTTTTGGCGGGCACGCTCGTTTCCTATCAGGGCAATTACTCCAAATACAAAGTGTTACGGGAAGAACGCTACAAAACCTTGGAGCGGGAATACGAAAAACAGCAGGAAGAGATTGCGAAACTGCAAGACTACGTAGACAGAAACATTGTGCGCGCCACCACGGCGAAAAGCGCGCAGAGCCGCGTTAAACAGCTCGACAGAATGGAGCTGTTGCAAAAGCCTGTGCTCCCTCCCCCGCCGCCCCGCTTCCGCTTTACCTACGAAGAGCGCCCCTACGAACGCGTGCTCCATGCGGATAAATTCGACTTGACGGCAGGCGGCAAAACGCTGTTAAAGGGCGCGGAATTCACGCTCATGCGCGGGGAAAAGTGCGCGCTCCTCGGCGAAAACGGCACGGGAAAAAGTACTTTGCTCAAGTACTTTCTTTCCAAAAATCCCGCCGTACAGCTTGGCAGGTTTGTAAAAATTGCCTACTACGATCAGGAAAACGCCGACCTCGACGGCGAAGAGCGCGTACTCGAAGCCTTTTGGGGCAAGTACTCCCTGCTCTCCCAAACGGACGCGCGCAAGCTGCTCGCGCAAGCGGGGTTGGATGCGGAAGACGTCAACAAAAAAGTAAAGGAGCTTTCGGGCGGACTGAAAGCCAAGCTCGAGCTTTCGCTGTTGCAGGCACGGCGGGGAAACGTACTTTTCTTGGACGAGCCGACCAACCACCTCGACCTTCCCGCCAGAGAAGCGCTCGAAGAAGCGTTGAAAGAGTTCGACGGGACGGTGCTGTTCGTCTCGCACGATAGGCGGTTTACCGAAGCCATCGCCACCCGCATCGCTTGTTTGGAGGACGGAAAAATCGTGCTCTTTAGCGGCGGTTACGAGGAATACCTACAATCGAAAAAGGAAATAAAAAAGGAAGCTCCCCAAAAACAAGAGCAACCCAAAGAACGGGACGGCGGCTACCGTTCGCGGCAGGAACGCGCAAAGGAAACGCAGAAGCGCACCCGCATCCGCGAAATAGAAAACCGCCTCGAAGCCCTCGAAGCGGAAGAAGAAGCACTGAATTGCGAGCTTGCGGCAAACGCCGCCGACTATACCGCCGTACAAAAAATAACGGCGCGCCTCAATAGTTTGCACGCCGAATCCGATTCCCTCTATTTAGAATATGAAAAACTCATATAAATGTTCCCGAATTTTTCGCTTGCGAAAAATTCCGTGAGCTACTATCTTGGCTGGTTTCTCTTTGTTAGTGGAGCGCCGTACTCCGTCTATCCCAAGTCACTAAGCCTCAGGTTTGTGGCAAATTGTGTCCCGCAGCGGCGGGAAACCCGCCTCGCGGAAGAAATTTTAACAAATAGCTCATAAGAGCTATTTTTTCTTGCCCTTTTCCCTTTCCCGCATTTCACTGAAAAAGGAAGTGAGCACGGCGGCACACTCATTCTCCAAAACGCCGCCCGTGACCTCTACGGTGTGGTTGAGCAAATTCGCGTTTGCAAGCTCCTTGGTTAAGCTTCTGCCCTTTTGCTCGTACGCGCCAAAGTAAACGCGGTCTATCCGCGCGTTGAGCACGGCGCCCATGCACATGGGGCAAGGTTCTAAGGTAATGTAAATTTCCGCTTCGGGTAGCCGCCACGACTTTAATTTTCTGCAAGCCTGTTCGATGGCGCGCACTTCCGCGTGCGCCGTTGCCATTTGCTTTTTAGTGCGCAGGTTGTACCCTCTCCCTATAATTTTACCGCGGTAAACGACGACGGCGCCGATTGGCACCTCGCCCTTTTTTTTGGCTTTTTCGGCAAGCGAAATCGCCTCCCTCATGAACCTCTCTTCCATACGAACTCCGTTAAATCCTGTGCGGCGTTGCCGCATTTATTTATCAGCTCGGGAAGCGCTTCCTCCCCAAGCGGGTGTTTCCTTTTATCCGAACCCGCTTCTACCGTGAACGCGGGAATTTTTAACGTTTCCACGCACCAATCTTTATAGCCGCCCGTGGAATTGGGCGCTTCCGCCAAAGGATATCCCACGCTTTTGCTGAGCGCGTTTGCGTACTCTAAATCGCGCTTTGCGCGCGCTTCGTTCTGCCCAAACCGCCAATATATTTCCTCGCCCTTGGTATGCCAGCTCACAGTATAGTCCGCTTTTATCTCACGGGTGAAGTCGGCAAGCGCACGACTCTCGGGAGCGCACAGCGGGCATTCGCCGATATACCCATGCGGCGCGGGCACGCGCACGTTGGACGCGCCCTTGCCCCACTGCGCGGGGAAATTCACGTTTAAATCCACGCAGTCGGCGTTGGCTTTCCACAGCGAAAAATCTTCCCCGCCGTTGACGCGTAACAGCTTTTTGCGTCGTTCCGTGCTCTTTACGCTCTCTAAACCGTCCGTACAAAGCAGCGCGCCGTCGGGATTGACGAGCGGAATAAACCACACGCCGCCCCGCTTCACCCCGCGCGCAATATGCTCCAAGGCAAGCAGGGAAGTCACCCATTCCCGCGCGTGCATGGCGTACTGAAAAATTCCCGTTGTCGCCCCGTGCTCGCCCGCAAAAAAGGCGAATAGAAACCTGCCCTCCGCGCTTCTTCCGATGATGCGTTTGTCTCCGCGGTATTCCGAGTAAAATTCTGTGAGCGTTCGATAGATATTCACCGTATAGGTTACGCCGGCAAAAAACTATTTGTGATAGGTCGCCCCGCTGTTAATCATGAACGCGCGGTAAATCTGTTCGAGCAAAATAACGCGCATCATCTGATGGGGAAAGGTGAATTGAGAAAAGGACAAAAGCTCGTCAGACGCCGCCTTCACCTTATCGTCCAGCCCGCAGGACGAGCCGATGACGAAAGTGATTTCCTCCCCCTTGTCGCAAAGCGTTTTGATGTTTTTCGCAAGCCCTTCCGAGGAAGTCTGCTTCCCCTCCACGGCAAGCGCGACGATATGCCCGCTTAAACGCGACAGTATTTCGTCCGCCTCCGCCGCGGGAGAGCTCTTTTCGGGTAATTCTTTCATTTCCAATTTGCAAAAGCGGCTCAGGCGTTTGGCGTATTCCTCTACCCCTTCCCGCCAAAACGCTTCTTTGAGTTTGCCCACGCAAACGATATTTACTTTGATCATACGCCGACCCCGAAGCCCTGCAACAAAATTAAAATCCACTGCAACGCGCAAAGCCCAATACCTACCGAACAGGCGAGAAAGAACGGCTTTGCGTACTGCACGCCCTTGCCCTCTCCTTTGCGCTTACAAAAAAATACGAGGTAGACGACCGTTCCCGCGAGGGAAAGCGCGGAGAACACGCACAGCGTAATAAACGCGGGCATGGGCATAAAGTCGGTAAACGCGATGTCCGCACCGCTCGGCGAGAAAACCGCCGTCAGCACAAGCACCGTAGCGTTATTGAGGAAGTGCGCAACTATCCCCGGCAAAATGCTTCCCGCACGCAAAGCGAGGAGCGCGAAACAAACTCCACAAATAAACTGATAAATGGTCTGCTCGGGGTTGTGGTGGAAGAGCGAGAAAAGCGCGCCCGAAATGAGTACGGTTGCAACCGTGCCCCAACCGCTCTCCGTCATTTGGCGGGACAAAATGCCGCGGAACACCGTCTCTTCCAAAATAGCGGGCAGTACCGCAATCACCAAAATGGCGGGAAGAATGTTCCAACCGCTCAGCGTGGGCATTGGTACGCCCTGCACCTCGTATCCGAACAGTCCCAAAAAGTCGGCAAAATAGCTGTTGAGCGTGGACAGCGAGAACATCAGCCCGAATTGCAATCCCACCGCAATCAGGTAAAAATACCACTTGCAAGTGCAATAAGTGCGCTTTAAAGAAACCTTTCCGCGCTTGAAAAAGATAGCGGAGGCGGCAACCAAACACACCTGCGGGAGCAGGTAAGCAAGATAGCGGTACCAATCGGTTTTGGCGTACCACCCCTCTTCCTTGCCGTTTGAAACGCCGAGAATGATGATAGAAAGAATTAAAGAGAGCGCAAGCGGAAACAACGCCGCGAGCGAGTAAGTAATTCCCGCTTCGCTCAAACGCCGCTTCTGCAAGTCTTCCGGTGAATACTGATTTTGTTCCATGGCATTATTATAAGGGAAAAAACAAAAAACTCCAAACAAAAACTTTGCTTTTTCCCAAAAATATTATATAATGTCGGTATGAAAACCATTTCCACGCAAGAAATATCCGACTGCGTATACCGTTTGGCGCGCAAAGCGGGGCTTACGCTCATCCCTTCCTGTTTGCAATCGCTCGAAGAGGCGAAGAAGCGGGAAACGGGTGCAACGGCGTTTGCGCTCGAAACTTTGCTCGAAAACGCTCGCGTCGCTAAAAACGAGAATATGCCCGTCTGTCAGGATACGGGCATGAGCGTCGTTCTCATCGAGCTCGGGCAGGAAGTCGCGCTCACGGGCGCACCCCTTTTAGATGCCGTGAACGACGGCGTTCGCCGCGCCTATGCAGACGGCAATTTCCGCAAGAGCGTATGCGACCCGCTCACCCGCGAAAACACGGGCGACAATACGCCCGCGCAACTGCACATGGAAATCGTTGCGGGCGACAAAATAAAAATCACATATCTTCCAAAAGGCTTTGGAAGCGAGAACATGAGCAGACTGTATATGCTCACCCCCGCCGAAGGCAAAGAGGGAATTTTGCGCGCAATTACCGAAACGGTGAAGCTTGCGGGTTCGCGCCCCTGCCCGCCCGTATACGTGGGCGTTGGCATCGGCGGCACCTTCGACGGTTGCGCCCTGCTCGCCAAAAAGGCGCTCACGCGCGAAGTGGGCAGCCGCAATCCGCGTAAGGACGTAGCCGAAATCGAGAAGGAAGCCTTAAAGTGCATCAACGAACTGAATATCGGCTGTCAGGGCTTCGGCGGCAAGACGACCGCCCTCGGCGTTTCCTGTGAAATCGCCCCCACCCACATTGCGGGGCTTCCCGTCGCCGTAAACATTCAATGCCACTGCGTGCGGTGCGAAAGCGAGGTACTCTCATGAAAAAGCTGACCTTGCCCCTTTCGGAAGAAACTCTCCTTTCCCTCCGCGCGGGCGATTCGGTGCTTCTCTCGGGCATCGTATACACGGCGCGCGACTGTGCGCATAAGCGCATATTTGCACTGTTAGACGAAGGCAAAGATTTGCCCTTCCCATTTAAAGATGCGATTATTTACTATGCAGGCCCTTGCCCCGCACCCAACGGCAAAGCTTGCGGAAGCTGCGGTCCCACCACCTCGGCGCGCATGAATACCTTTGCTCCGCGCTTGCTCGATTTAGGCTTGGGCGGCATGATCGGAAAAGGCGAAATGAACAAGGAAACGCGGCTTGCCTTACAGCGCAACAAGCGGGTATATTTTGCGGCAATCGGCGGTGCGGGCGCGCTTTATGGAAACGCCGTTGTAAAGGCGGAATGCGTCGCTTTCCCCGACTTATTGAGCGAAGCCGTTTACCGTTTGGAAATCCGCGATTTCCCCGTCGTCGTCGCGCACGACGCCCACGGCGGCACCGTCTACGGCGCAAAGTAAATACAAAAAAACAAATAGCCCACGACTTTCATTTACGAAGTATCGTGGGCTATATTTTTTTAAGTTTAGAATGGAAAATTAGAATTTGTATTTCAAAAAATTTTCAGGAGTGCCGATAGTTCATGAATAATATGGTCGGGAGGATCTATTTCGGATAA
>CAMWUS010000097.1 GCA_947177495.1 uncultured Clostridia bacterium | reverse complement strand
TTCCGGACGACGTTAACATTTACTACGGCTTAAATGAGTATTCGCCGCTTGAAACGTACGGAGCTCATTTGGTTGGCGAAGACGCCGTATATCTGAACGAAGATGCTATCGTCGGTGTGTTTATGGATGAGCCCGCCGCAATCTCGTTTAACGTAGCGCCTTCGACGGCTGCCGCAGGATGGGAAGCGGATAATCCCAAAGCCTTAGAGGAAGGTACCGCAACGATTAACGATATGATTGCGGGTAACACTTATTACTTCACCTATACGGTTGGGGAAGCGGGTCCTTACGTGGTCAACGCATACTTTGACGAAGGTATTTGCGATAATAGTGACTTTGTCATTTCTTACTCCATCGACGGTACGACGTATAACTTCGACGATCCCACCGCTACCGACGCGAGCACCCAAATCACCGCAACGGAAGGTCAGGTAATCAAAATCAACGTTATCGTGGATGAGGGTTTGTTCTACAAGTCGTCCATCACGGTTAGCGTTATAGACGGCACTTGGTTGGATGCAACCGAGGTAGAGCTGACGGGCGAAGCGGAAGGCAACTCGCTTACCGTTACCGCAGAAGCCGAATCGGGTGTCATCTATCACTTGGCGACCACGAAGGGTAGTGGCGTAACCGTTACGGGCACTGCGGCATTCACCGTGAAAATCAAGAACGGCGAGCCGGTAGTGGCAACCGAGGATGACGGAACATTCACCGCGGTTATTCCCGCAGGCGAAGATATCTACTTTACAATCGTATCCGATACGGAGCAGACCGTTACGCTTTCGCAAACGTTTGCGGAAGGCAGTCAGGGCTATCCTATTGCAGTTTCGATGGAAGAAGACGACAATACGATTACGGTAAAGAAAGGTGAAACCGTTTACTTCACGTTGCCCGCAGGAAATTATATCTTCAGTGTCGTAGATAGACGCATCGTCTTTACCAACGGTGACGTTGAGTTTACGACGGGTGTAGTTGTCACAGTGAAAGAGGGCGACGTGCTGTCTTGCACGATTTCGAATACAGACTCTATGTATATTCCCGCAACGATTAGCATCGAAGAAGCAGTAGATGTTTTCACTGCGGAGCAAGCAGGTACTTATACGAATGCAGACGGTTCGATTACGATCACGTTCGACAAGTTCGGTGTGGGTAG
Organism: uncultured Clostridia bacterium; assembly: GCA_947177495.1. Taxonomy (GTDB): domain Bacteria; phylum Bacillota; class Clostridia; order Christensenellales; family Borkfalkiaceae; genus Gallimonas. The sequence continues at coordinate 4,603 of CAMWUS010000097.1, read as the reverse complement.
CTATAATGTTGAAAAAGGTTTGGATTCTATTAACGAGAGAATTAAAATTGCAGCCGGTGAAAACAACACCTTTACATTTACCTATTCCGACACAAGTAGTTACTTCCCGAAAGATGTTACCGTAACTTTCACGTTTGTCGACGGTAAAATTTCCATTACCGACAGCGTAGTCAGCAGCGAAGCGTTCACTTTGGAAAAAGTTGTTTCCGAAGGCGCTTACACGGGAACAGATCGCGATATGGATATCACCATAACGTTAAACCCGGATTTAACGGAAGGTACGTTCGTAGTTGTCGATCCGGATCCTTTCGGAGGCGGTACGTTTACCTTCAACTTAACGATTTCCGATCCGGTTGAAGACGTTTATACTGCTACTTTCGAGGCGGATAACTTTGGAACGATAGAAACTTTCGAATTGCAGTTTGTTATCGGTGACGCAGGTCTTGTGATTGTAAGCGACACGTATTTCTTCTTCGAATACGTTATCCTCACCCAAGAAGCATAACCGAGCGGTAAGTTCCACAAAATTTTATAAAACCATGCGGAGACTATCCCGTTTTTTGCGGGATAGTTTACGCGTATTATTAAGACTATTCCTTTTTGCCCAAAACGGGGCGCAAAAAACGCTATGAACGAACAATTTCTCAAATTCAAAAAAAGAATACAAATAGAGACGGCAGTAAAATGCGTATTGGCGGGGGCGGCGGCTTGCGTCGTTGCCTTGAACGCCGTGCTTTTACCGTGTCTTTTAAACGGCGTTCATATGCTTTGGGTTTGGTATTTGCTCATTGCTTTGGGCGGATTTTGCTTGGGCGGCGGCATTGCGTTTTTGTTCTTCCGCACCGACGATAAAAAAATCGCCGCGCGGCTGGATAGCGAACTTCACTTAAACGAGCGCGTGCAAACCGCGCTTATGTACAAGGACGAAGAGGGCAAAATGCTTGACTTGCAGCGCGCCGATACGGCTTCCGCGTTGTCGGGCGTCACAAAACTGTCTTTCCGCAATTTGGCACTCACGATTGCTTTGGCGGCGGTGTTCGCGCTCGGCGTGTGCGCTCTGCCCATTGTGGCAGTCTATGCGAGCACGGATGACGGCGGACAGAGCACGCAGCCTTACGATCCCCCGCGCGAAGTCACCGATTGGGAATGGCAGGCGCTTGACGAGCTCATCGATTACGTAAAGGCTTCTCAGAAGGCGGACAACAATACCAAGACGGGCATTGTCGGCGAGTTGGAAGCTTTAAGGAGCATGCTCGTTTCGGGCGTTTCGCAAAACAGTTTGCCCGTGTTCGTGCAGAACACCGTAAGTAATGTGCGCAACACTGTGCGCGACGCCAACGAGGCGGAGGGCGTGCAGGAGGAGCAGAAAACGCGCAACAGCGAAGAGGGCGAATACGTGGTGAAGCGGTTGTACGAGATTTTTTCGTTGCCGCAGCCGAGCGACGGCAATACGCCCGATACTCCGCCGGATAATACCGGCGACGAGCCGCCGAAAGCGCCCGGAAACAACACGGGCACGGGGGAACTCATTATCGACGGCGTTCCGTTCTTCGACCCCGAAAAAGGGTACGTGTCGAGCGGCGATCCCGAGGTACGTGAAAAATATTACGCCATCATTCAAAACGCAATGTTGGAAGGCACCATATCGCGGGAAGAATGGGAAAACATCGTTGCAACTTATTTTGCAGATTTAAGAGTGAACGAAGAAGAATAAACAAGAGGTAAAACATGGACAACAAAGCGCAAGTGGAAAATTTCAGCCGCTCGGTTCAGCAAATCAAGCAGGAAATCAAGAAAGACTTGGTAGGGCAGGAAGACATCGTAAGCAACGTTATCATTGCCATCATTGCAGGCGGCAACGTGCTGTTGGAGGGCGTGCCGGGGGTGGGCAAAACCCGCCTTGTACGCTCGCTCGGGAAAGTACTTGAATTGCCGTTCTCGCGCATTCAGTTCACGCCCGACTTAATGCCTTCGGACGTGACGGGCACGAACGTAATCGAAAAGGACGAGGCGGGCAAGATGAAAACGGAATTCCGCCGCGGACCTATTTTCGCCAACCTCGTTTTGGCGGACGAAATCAACCGCGCTACGCCTAAAACGCAGTCGGCAATGCTCGAAGTAATGCAGGAGCACAAGGTGACCGTTGCGGGGAAAACTTACCCGCTCAGCGAGCCGTTCTTCGTGCTTGCTACGCAAAACCCTATTGAGCAGGACGGTACCTATCCGTTGCCCGAAGCGCAGATGGACCGCTTTATGTTTAAGCTTTTGGTCGGCTTCCCCTCGGTGGAGGAGCTTGCCGACATCGTAAACATGACGCAAATCACCATGGACGAAACGGCAAACGCGGTGGTAAACGGCGAGACCATTCTCGCCATGCGCGAGCTTGCTAAGCAAGTGCCCGTCGTACCCGACGTGCTCTACTATGCAATGCGCCTTGTTTCGCGCACGCACCCCGAGCTTCCCGACAGCGGCGAAGTTGCAAAGAAATATATCAAATACGGCTGTTCGCCCCGCGCTTCACAGGCGTTCATTACTGCCGCAAAGGTGCGGGCGCTCATCGAAGGGCGTTTCAACGTTTCTTACGAGGACATCGACGCTTTGGCGTATCCCATTTTGCGCCATAGAATGAAGATCAACTACGCCGCCATGAACGAAAAACTGACGGTGGACGACGTGATTACAAAACTCATCAGCGAAAACGCAAAGGATAAAAATTCGGGTAAGCTCGACGCGTAACCCATAGGCAAACATTATGCGCAATCTTGTGATAGACGAAGCGTTTTTGGGGCGATTGGAAACCCTGCAAACCGCTTTGAAAAACAACATAGCCGGCATGTTCGGCGGCAATCACAAAAGCAAGACGTACGGTTCGTCTTGCGAATTTGTCGATTACCGAAATTATATGCCGGGCGACGATATCACCAAGATTGACTGGAACGCCTATGCGCGGAGCGAGGTGCTCAACCTCAAACTTTATCTCGACGAACGCAGGCTGCACACCAAAATTTATATCGACGTAAGCCGCTCCATGGAATACGGCACGGGCAAAAAAGCGCAAACGGCTTTGGAAATCGCCGCCGCGCTTGCATATCTGTCCGTTTCCGAGCTCGATAGAGTTTCCGTGTATACCGTGCGCGAGAGCGAGGTGACGGAAATCATTTCGGGCATTGCGGGAAAAGAGCGCTACTTTGCCGAAATCGGCAAGCTCAACAATATTGAGTTTGGCGGCGACTGCTTTATTTCCGACGGCATTTTGCCCTCCAAGGTGGGCTACGGCGACGGGCTTTCGGTGGTCATTTCCGACTTTTTGACCGACCACGACTACGAAAGCGCAATCGATTATCTCGTAGATAAAAAGCGCGATTTGCTGTGCGTGCAGGTGCTCTCGCAGGAAGAGCTTAACCCCAAGGTACGCGGGAAAAATATTTTTTACGACAGCGAGAACGAGAAGAAGAGCTACCGCAAAAATATCCGCAAAGACATTATTTTGGCATACCGCGAGGCGTTGCGCTTCGTGCAGGATCGCTTGCAGGGCTATTGCGCGGCACGCGGCGCGCAGTATCTGCTCGCCGAAGACGATAAACCGATAGAAGAAATCATCTTCGAAAAATTCGTCGGTTCGGGGGTGTTGGAATGAGATTCTATTATCCTCTCGGGCTGTTGGGGCTGATCGGTATTCCCATTATCGTCATCATCTATATCATTAAATCCAAATACACCGAGCAAGTCGTGCCTTCCACGTATTTGTGGGAGCTGAGCGAAAAGTTCTTAAAAAAGAGAAAGCCCATTTCCAAACTTACGGGTATCATTTCGCTGTTGTTGCAGGTGTTCGCCGTGCTGTTCGTAACGGTAGCAATCGCGCACCCCGTGTTCACGGTGCCCAATTCGGCAAACGACGTCTATATTATTTTAGACGGCTCGGCAAGCATGAATATGCAGCAGGGCAAGCTGACTCGCTTCGAAATCGCCAAGACGAAAGTCAACGAAATCATCGACGATTCGCACGACGGCAGTACCTATTCGCTCGTGTTTGCGGGGGAGTCTACCGACGTCGTGTTCGAGGGCGTTTCCAACAAACAGCAAGCCAAACTCTTTGTGGAAGGGCTTTCGGCGGGTTGGACGGCTTCCGATTGTAAATCCGCTCTGTCGGTTGCGCAGAGATATTTCGACGCCAATCGTTCGGCGCTCATGTATTTGGTCACCGATAAGCAGTACGAAGTAAACGACGCGCTCACGCTTGTGGACGTATCGGGCGAAGAGCAAAATTATGCGTTTTACCGCTACGGCTACGACACCGATACAAACGGCGTGCGCGGCTTGGGACAAGTGATTTCCTATGCTGCCGACGCGACAATCAAAGTAGAACTTTGGATTGCCGAAAACGCAGGGGAAGAACTGCAAAAGGTTGACGAGACCGAAGTGACGGCAGTCAAAGAAGAGCCGACGGATTTTGTGCTGACTTCTTCGATACATCAGTTCGCGCAGTTGGAGCTTCGCATTGTAAGTAGCGACGCCATGCAGGCAGACAACCGCGTGGTACTCTCCGACGCTGCTACGGTTCAGTCGCGCAAAGTGCTGTTTGAGAGCTATCTAATCTCCAAGT
>CAMWUS010000096.1 GCA_947177495.1 uncultured Clostridia bacterium | reverse complement strand
CAACTGTACGATATTCTCACCGGAAAGGGCACGAATGAGACGACTTTGGAAGCTTCTATCGAGAGTCATCTCATGGGAATTTGCGCGGAGCAGTCGCGCCTCGCAGGCGGAAAACTCGTGTACCTCCGCGAATGATTTTAGTAAACAGTTTAATAAACAAAAAAATGTTTATTGTTTTTTACGAGAACTATTGACAACCTATAAAATCCGTGATAAAATGCAAGCGTAACCACGGTTTTGAACAAATGAAACCAAGCGAAAAAGCCGTGTAAACGGCTTTTTGTTTTAACGTTCTCCCGCAGTATTTTTGTGGGAGAAAAAAATAGGGCTCCCGCAAAAAGACGAAGTATTTTTGTGGGATGAAAATTTGGGAGGTATTTATGAAACTTAATCTCGATAAGGCTTTTTATCCGATGATTTGCGCTCTGAACGATTTCGAGCGCGACGTGGAAAAATCGGGAAAAAAGCAGAAAGTGACGCTTGTTGTGGAACGCAGCGGCGGACGGTACGTGTATTCCTATAACAGCTTTGTAGACGGCGTGGACGACGACCGCAGTTACCGCATTGCGGAGCGCCTTGCCAAAACCGTACTTTGGACGTGCGGCGGATATTCTATCGGCGTTGCGGGCAGTAAGGAAATTTACCGCCGTTTGAAAGCGGACTATTGCGAGACGGGCGCGAGAGCGTTCGACGCGGACTTCATGAGCGGCGTTTACGAGCGTCCCTTCGAGGTCGTATATTTCGAGGAGAATAACATTCCTCCCGCAGTCAATGCGTCTTACCGCGTGGGCGGCTTCAACAAAGGTTGCCGTATCGGCTTCGACGCGGGCGGAAGCGATAGAAAGGTGAGCGCGGTCATCGACGGCGAAGCGGTGTACAGCGAAGAGGTAATTTGGCACCCCAAAACGCAGGAAGACCCGCACTATCACTACAACGAGATTTTAACGGCGATGAAAACCGCCGCGTCCAAAATGCCCCGCGTCGACTGTATCGGCGTTTCTTCGGCGGGCGTTTACGTAGACAATAAAATTATGGTTGCCTCCCTTTTCTACAAGGTAGACAAAAAGAAGTGGGGCGACTATATCAAGAATATGTACATAGACATTGCCAAGGAGCTTGGCAACGTGCCCTTGACGGTTGCCAACGACGGCGACGTTACCGCGCTTGCGGGAAGTATGGAACTCGGCGAGGGCAGAGTGCTCGGCATTGCAATGGGCACGAGCGAAGCGGTCGGTTATATCAACGCGGAAGGCGGTATCAACGGCTGGCTTTCCGAGCTTGCGTTCGTTCCCGTAGATTTCAACCAAAACGCCATGCAGGACGAATGGAGCGGCGACGTGGGCGTGGGCTGCAAGTATTTCTCGCAGGACGCGGTCATCAAGCTTGCGCAGATGGGCGGTTACGTCTTCGACGAAAAGTCCACTCCTGCGGAACGGCTGAAAGAAATCCAAGGGCTCATGGAGCGCGGCGACGAGCTTGCCCGTAAAATTTACGAGGACATCGGCACCTATCTCGCCTATACCATTCCCTACTATGCGAAGATTTACGATATCAAGCATATCCTGCTCCTCGGTCGCGTCACGGGTGGGAAAGGCGGCAATATCATTTTGGATACCTGCAAGAAGGTCATCAAAGAGGAGTTCCCGCAGTTCGCTTCGCTCGATATTTCGCTACCCGACGAAAAGAACCGCCGTTTGGGACAGAGCATTGCCGCGGCAACCCTGCCGCCCGATGCGGAATAACAAGGAGTCAAGCAAATGAAAATCATTATTACCGAAAATTACGAAGAGATGAGCGCACGTGCATTTGATATTATCAAGTCGGTCGTCACGGAAAATCCGTCCGCTCTCTTAGGGCTTGCAACGGGTTCTACGCCGCTCGGGCTTTACCGCAATATGATAGATGACCACAAGAAAAACGGCACGAGCTATAAGAAAATTTCCACCGTCAATCTCGACGAATACGAGGGGTTGGATGTAACGAGCGATCAAAGCTACGTCTACTTTATGCGCAAAAACCTTTTCGAGGGATTGGATATCGATTTGAAGAATACCAACATCGAAAACGGCAAAGCAAAGGATGCGGAAGCGGAATGCGCGCGCTATAACGAACTGTTGCATTCTCGCGCACAGGATATCCAAGTGCTCGGAATCGGCTCCAACGGACATATCGCGTTCAACGAACCGGGCACGCCGTTCGGCTCGGAAACGCATATTGTTCAACTCACCGAGAGCACCATTCGCGACAATTCCCGCCTCTTCAAGAGCATCGACGAAGTGCCGCGCAGGGCGTTCACCATGGGTTTGAAGAACATTATGAACGCGAAAAAAATCCTCATTCTCGCAAACGGCGCGGGCAAGGCGAAAGCCGTTTACGGCATGGTGCGCGGTGCGGTGACGGAAGAAGTTCCCGCAAGTATTTTGCAGTTGCACCCCGATTGCACCGTGATTTGCGATAAGGACGCTGCCGCACTCTTAAATTGAAAAACATACATCGCGGGATACTTTGTCTGGCTTGCGTTTTGTCTCGGTCACGTACGTCTGTGTACGCTCCCGTCGGCAAATCCGCGCTCTCCTCGTCTGCCGCGCGTCTGTTTCCCAATTTCGGTTTTAAAATGGAGTACGTATAAAGATTATGAAATGTTTTCAAAACGCGCTCGTCTACGTGGCGGGCGAGGGCTTAAAAAAATGTAGCCTTTCGTTCGGGGATAAAATTACATCTTTCGAAGCGCAAGGCGAGATAATCGCGCTTCCCGACGACGCGGTGGTATTGCCCGGATTTATCGACGAGCATATCCACGGCGCGGGCGGTTCAGACGCAATGGACGGGACGGAAGCCGCGCTTTCTACAATCGCCCGCACGGTTGCCGAAGAGGGAACAACGGGCTTTTTGGCGACGACCATGACGCAAAGTCCCGCGGCAATCACCAAGGCGATGAACGCCGTAAAAACTTATCGCGCAAAAGCTCCCAAAGAGGGGGCGGCGGTGCTCGGCGTTCACCTCGAAGGTCCTTTTATCGCTTGTAAATTCAAGGGCGCTCAGCCCGAGGAATACGTAGCAAAGCCCGACTGCGCGGTATTCGACGAATACAACGCGGCGAGCGGCAACGCCATTAAAATCGTAACGCTCGCACCCGAAGCGGAGGGGGCAAAAGAGCTAATCGCGCACCTTACGAAAAAGGGAATTGTTGCATCTATCGGACATTCGGCGGCAAAATATGCCGACATCGAAACCGCAATTGCGGCGGGCGCATGCAACGTGACGCATACGTATAACGCGCAGTCTCCCTTGCATCACAGAGACATCGGCACGGTCGGCTCTGCGCTTTTAAACGATAAGCTGAATTGCGAGCTGATTGCCGACGCCATTCACGTATCCGTTCCTGCCATGCAGTTGCTTGTAAAATGTAAGCCCGAAAATAAGCTCACTCTAATTACCGATGCCATTCGCGCAAAAGGCTTGGGCGACGGCGAGAGCGAGCTCGGCGGGCAGAAAGTGTTTGTAAACAACGGCGAGGCGCGCCTTGCGGACGGCACTCTTGCGGGCAGCGTGTTGCGCATGAACCGCGCCGTAGAAAACTTGGTGAAGAAGGTGGGGGTACCTTTCCTTCGCGCCGTAGACTTTGCAACTATCAACCCCGCGCGCAATTTAGGGATCGACAAGCAAGCGGGTAGTATCGCGCTCGGTAAGAACGCCGACTTCACGGTGCTCGACGGCAATTACGACGTCGTTTGCACGGTACGCGGCGGGAATATCGTGTACGCGCGGAGATAAGGAATATGCAGAATAAAATTTTAAAAGACGGGCTGTGCCTCACGGTGGACGATATGGGTGCGGAGCCCGTCTCCGTGCTTTTTCAAGGCAAAGAACGCCTTTGGCAAAACGAGAACGGCGCATGGGCGGGGCACGCGCCCCTGCTCTTCCCCGTTTGCGGGAATTGCGAAGTGATAATCGGCGGAAAGCAATACCCCCTTCCGCGGCACGGTTTTGCACGAAAATCGCTTTTTACGCTTACGAAAAAAGGGGAAAACTATTTGTGTTACGAGCTTACGGGCAGCGAAGAGACGAGGAGCGTTTATCCCTTTCCCTTTAAACTAACGGTTACTTACACGATTGTAAGCGGCGCGCTTGAAATTACTCACGAAGTAACGGCGGGGAACACGCCTTTGGTATTCTCGCTCGGCGCGCACCCTTGCTTTGCGCTCGAAAGCGACCTTGGCGAGTATGAGCTCGTGTTCGAGCGGGAAGAGCACCTTATACACCTCCCGCACGATAATGCAGGGCTACTCACGGGCGAGCAACGCGATTTCGGAATGTGCAAAGTATTTCCCATTCCCGCAGAGGAATTGACGGAGGGCAAGACACTCATTTTCGGGGACGTGCAGTCCCGCTCGGTCATTCTGCGCAAGCGGACGGGAGCGGAAGTGGCGGAATACCGCTTCGAAGGTTTCTCGCACTTGCTTCTTTGGCGCCCCGAAGGCGCGCGGGCGATCTGCGTCGAACCGTGGTGCAATCTCCCCGGAAGAGTGGGGGAGCAGGGCGAGTTCGCGCAAAAGCAAGGCGTTATTTCGCTCGGCGTGGGAGAAAGTTACACCTTTTTCCAACGTATGCGTTTTTAAACATATTTTATTTGGAGAATATACATGATTACTTATAACAAAGAAAAGCGGTTGTTTTGCCTGAACGGAAAAAGTTTTTCTTACTTAATGTACGTGAACGACGCGGGCTTTTTGCAGTTCCTGCATTTTGGCGGGAAAGTCGCCGCGGATTGTGACTTTTTTACCGCATACGGGAGCACACTTGCACCCAACGCAAACGATAGAAACTTCGATATGGTGTTTAACGAAATGCCGAGCGAATACGCCTTTTTCGGGCACGGCGACTTCCGCGAAGCTACCGCGCTTATCGAGCGAGAAGACGGCGGACTTGTCAGCCGTTTCCGCTACGTGTCCCATAAAATTACCGCGGGCGTGCCCGCCGTTCCCGCCATGCCGCACGTGCGCGTCGGGGGCGATACGCTTGCAATTACGCTCAAAGACGACTTTTCCGATACGGAAATTATACTCAATTATAACGTTGCCGACGATTGCGACGTACTCACTCGCAATGCGGAAATTGTAAATACGGGCAAAATGTCCGTCACGCTCAAACGCGCTTTTTCCTTCTGCGTGGAACTGCCCGACAACAAATTTAACGTCATGCGTTTGCACGGCACTTGGGGTGCGGAGCGCACGCCCGAGGTAACGCCGCTCGGGCATGGGATGGTGCGTTTGCATTCCTTGCGCGGTACGTCCTCACACCAAATGAATCCCTTTATGGGGTTATTGAGAGCGGACTGCACGGAGGAGCACGGCGAGTGCTACGGCTTCGAGCTTATTTACAGCGGCTCTTATGCGCTTACCTGCGAGGACGGACCGTTCGACTCCGTGCGCATTCAGGGCGGCGTGAACGATACCGCGTTTTGTTGGCGGTTAAACGGCGGCGAGCGTTTTGTAACGCCGCAGGCGGCGATTTGCTATTCGGACGGCGGCTTGGGTAAGCTTTCGAGAAGTTACGCCGACTATTTGCGCGACCGCGTCATCAATCCCGCATATGCGAAAAAGCGCCGTCCCATCGTTGTAAACAATTGGGAAGCGACGTTTTTCGACTTCGATAACGAAAAGCTTTTCCCCATCATCGACGAAGCGGCGAAGCTCGGCATCGATACCTTCGTGTTGGACGACGGTTGGTGCGGCAAGCGCGACGACGACACTTCGGGCTTGGGCGATTGGTTCGTAAACGAAAAG
>CAMWUS010000095.1 GCA_947177495.1 uncultured Clostridia bacterium | reverse complement strand
GAATACGCCTTGTCGTCGATTTTCACCTTATAATCGGAACCCATCTTCCGCTTAATGGAAATAACCGTTTTGTCGGGGTTCGCAACCGCCTGACGCTTTGCAATTTGCCCGACGGCACGGGAACCGTCCTTTTGGAATGCAACTACGGAAGGCGTGGTGCGCGCCCCTTCCGCATTCGCGATAACTACGGGCTCGCCGCCCTCCATGACCGCTACGCACGAGTTCGTCGTGCCCAAATCGATACCGATAACCTTAGACATATATTTTTCTCCTTTTGAATTAACGAATTATTTTATAACCGAAACCTGCGCAAACCGCAGAATTTTTCCCTTTTGTTCGTACCCCTTGCGAAGTACCTGTTTGACCGTGCCGCTATGATCGCCCCTTTCTCCGTCTACCGCCATGACCGCTTCGCACTTACTTGCGTCGAATTCTTCGCCGAGCGGACAAATCACTTCGATTTCCTCATCGGCAAGTAATTTCTCGAACGACTTCATGACCATCTCGATGCCGCGGCGCGTCTTTTCGTCCGCACAGCTGTGAAGCGCCAACTCCAACGTATCGGCAATGGGGAACAGCCCCTTTACGACGTCCGCTCTGCCCTCCGCATAAGCCTGCGCGCGGGTGGACACCGTCCGTTTGCGGTAATTCTCGTATTCCGCCGTTACGGAATACCATTTGCGCTTGAAGTCCTCCGCCTGATGCTGCCACTCCTCGCAAGCCTTGTCCGCATGAAGCGGCATTTCTTCCTCGTGGGGCACTTTCTTTTCTTCGCTCACTTTATCAACCACCGTAATTTTTTTGCAAGTATCTTTTTAAGACACTACTAATATAATGTTTTTTTGACCCCGTTAAACGGTTTTCGGGAAAAAAATAAAAAAATTTCCGAAAAATATTGCGTTTCGCTCTTTACATTTCCCGCGTTTTGCTTTAAAATGGAAAAAAAAGGATTTTATATATGGAATCGAGAGCAACTAAAATTCACGCAAAAAGTAACGGCAAAGTCATTATCAGCGCAATCCCGGGGCACTTCGCCACGCAGCACTCCCACGTAAATTACTGCATCGACATGACCAAAGTCAAATCGCAGATGTCGATGGCGAAAGCCGCCGCGCAGCTGATTGCGGAAGCGTTTATCAATACCCCCATCGATACCATTATCACTTTGGAACGGACGAAGATGGTGGGCGCCTTTCTTGCAAGCGCTCTCTCGACTGCGGGCATCAACGTCAATCGCGATATGAACGTCATCTCCCCCGAGGTCACCAACGATATGCTTGTCCTGCGTGACAACCTCGCTCCTTACGTATGGGGAAAGCGCGTGCTCATTCTCTCCGCGACCGCTACGACGGGACTTACGGCAAAGAGCACCGTAGCCGGCATCCGCTATTACGGCGGGGAGCCCGTGGGCGTTGCATGCGTGTTCGGCGGCGATTTCGAAATCGAGGGCGTACCCGTCGTGAAGCTCATTAACGTAGACGACGTTCCCGCATATGCTTCCTATTCGCCCAACCTCTGTCCGCTCTGCCAGGCAGGCAAAAAGATCGACGCTCTTATCAATTCTTACGGTTACAGTAAAATTTAAATTGAATAAACGAACGGCGCGCGGTTTGACCGCGCGCCGTTTTATTTGTACTTTAAAAAACCACCGAGTGCGACAACACTCGGTGGTTTAATTTTCTTGTACGAATTCGATAATATCTTCCACTCTGCAATTTAGTATTTTGCACAAGTCGTCGATTTTTGTGGTGCTGATACCGTTTTTTTTCTCAGCCTGTCTATCGTGCTACTTGGGAACTGAGGTAAATTTTTCTTGCTTTTTTGTATTTAAAAATATCTGCGGGGGCCGCTGCAATCAGCGATTTTTCCAATTATTGATTCTCTTATTTTTTTGACGTTTCCGGTCGCCGCTTTAATATTCATCGTGCCGTCTTTTTTAACCAGATAAAGGGCGGAATCAATAGTCCCCAGACAGGAATGTTTGGACAGCAATCCGTCTATTATGATAAAACAGGGGCACCCGTCTGTAGTATAATGTTCGCTGCCGACCAAAACGCCGCTCATAGCTAATTCACCAGTATTGTCTCTTGCAAATATAATTACCGGCTGCCCGACGTAATCGTTAATCTTTTGGGTTACAGAATCCTTTTTATCTTGCGGTTCGATTAACATTCCCTTCGGGCCAAGCTCTTTGGCGCGTTCCTCTTTCATTTTCATAATCGTGGCTTTGAGAGAAGGGAAATCTGTGTTGGTATAAATTCTCGTTCCGCCTGCGCTTATCGTGTTGACGTATAATGCGGCGTCGGGCGGGCAATCCTTTGCAATGCTTATTCTAAGCGATGCGAACATATCCGCCTGACGATGCTTGTGTTTGTAGGTATAAATAAAGTCGGCTATTATTCTGTCCGCAAAAATTGCGGGGTTCCCCGCATCGTCGACGGTAAGCTTACACGTCGTCGTAAACGGAAAGCCAAGTCCGGAAATCCCGTCAACGGTAAGCTCCTGCCTGTTAATACGTGTATTTACAAGTAACCGCACTTCGGCTTCCGTGAACGTTGCCATATGATTTCTCCTTCTCGTTTTTTCTTTTCAAGTGCGCTCCACGTATGTGGGAAATTCCCTATTGGAACTATGGTAACGCTCCGTCTTTTTTGTTGTCTTTACTTCGTCTTGTTCGCAAACGCCAAAATCTTTTCCGTGTCGCCGAATACCACGATTTGGTCGCCGTTCTCGAATACGTAATTTCCGTCGAGCGAGGAAATAACTTGCCGCCCTTTCTTGACCGTAAGAATGTTCATGCCGTATTTCTTTCTCGGGTTAATATCGATGAGTTTGCGCCCGATCCATTTGTTGGGAATGGCGATTTCGAAAATGGAATAGTCGGAGTCGATGTCGATATAGTTGATGACCTTATCCGAATTGAGACGCACGGCGAGCTTTTCCGCAATATCCATGTCGGGATAGATAACCTCGTCCGCGCCCATGCGGAGAAGCAGTTTTCTTTGAATGTCCGTCGTGGCGCGGGAGATGACGCGCTTCGCCCCCAAATCTTTGAGAAGAGACGTTACTTCCAAAGAGGATTGGAAGTCGTCGCCGATGGCAACCACGCAGGCGTTGAACGCTTTCACGTCCATTGCGGCGAGGTTTTCCTCGTTCGTGCAGTTGGCGATGGTCGCGTCGGCATATTTCGGCCCAAGCGAATTGATGACGTCTTCGTTCTTATCCACGATCATCACTTCGTCGCCCATGCCGAGCAGTTTTTCTCCGAGCGTGCGCCCGAATTTTCCCATTCCGATGAGTAGTACCGATATCATATAAAATCCTCCGTTTTATCCGATGTAGAGCGTATCCGCAACGGGGCGTCGAATTTGCGCCTCGCTACGTTTTTTACCGATGGCAAACGCAAGCGTGAGTACGCCCGCCCTTCCCATGTACATCAACAAAATAATAATCAATTTCGAAGCCGTGCGGAGCGTAGGCGTAAGCCCCATACTCAGCCCCACCGTGCCGAGCGCCGACACCGTTTCGAACAGCACCGCTTGGAAGCTCCCCGTAGGTTCTATGGCGCAGATGACAAGCGTCGAGCCGAGAATGATGGCAAGGTATGCCGCGAAGATGGCGAGTGCCTGCCCGAACAGGGCGTTGGAGATGCGGCGTTTGCCCATGTCGATGTCTCGCCGACCGCGCAGCACCGCCCACATACCTGCAACGACGACGGCGAACGTACTTACCTTAATACCGCCCGCGGTAGAGCCGGAGCAGCCGCCGATGAACATGAGAATGAGCATCAATAAATATCCGCTGTCCGAAAGCGTGGACATGCCCGCGGTGGAGAAGCCCGCCGTGCGCGGCGTGTTCGCCAAGAAGAAGGAGCAGAGCAATTTCTGCCCGAAATTGAAATCCGCATACGCGGGGTTGTTGCGCTCGAACAGCAGGAACAAGCAGGTGGAAAGCACCACGAGCACGCCGCTGATTGCGAGCACGAATTTGGTATAGAACTGCATTTTCTTCCAGCGGAAACGGCTATCCATCAAGTCGCCCCATACGCAGAAGCCCAAGCCGCCGATGAAGATAAGCACGGGAATGACGAGGGAAACGAGCGGGTCGGTTGCGTACGCCGTGAGCGAAACGAATTCCTCGCCGACAACTCCGAGTACGTCGAACCCCGCGTTACAGAACGCCGATACGGCATGGAAGACAGCGATGTAAATTCCCTTCCCCCAACCGAAGTCGGGCACGAAGCGGAACGCGAGCGCAAACGCGCCGACCGCCTCGATGACGAAGGTGCCTACGACCACGCGCAAAATAAGCGTGCCCGCACCCGAGCTGTTCTTGCCGCCGAACGTCTGCATGATTGTGCGCTTTTGATACACGCCGAGGGTGCCCCGCCGAATCATGAGGAATACGACCGTGACGAACGTGGCGAAGCCTAGCCCGCCCGTTTGAATGAGCAGGAGAATGACGGCTTGCCCGAATCCGCTCCAATGCACGGCGGTATCCACCACGATGAGCCCCGTAACACAGGTTGCGGAAGTGGCGGTGAAGAGCGCATCGAGATAGCTAGTGGAGCCGCTTTTCGTGGAAAAGGGCAGCACCAACAGAATACTTCCGATGAGAATAACCAAGAGGTATCCCAGCGCCAAGTACTGCCACACGCTCATCTTTTTTTGGATTTTTTTCGTAAATTTCATGTGTAAAACCTTATGTGTTTACGCGTTGTTTTTATTACTTATTCCTCAGACCAACAGTAATCACTGAGGGCGAAGTCGCGGTTCAGGCGAGGAAACTGAGCACCGACGACGGGCGCGTACACCCCCGTACGCAACCGAGGCGGCGCGGAAGTTGACGAAGCATCAACCGATGAATTCACCCTCAAGCCAAGGAAATGCGGTCGGAGACGGAACGGACGAATAACCCCTTCTCTTCCCCGTACTGCACGCAATCGCGCAGGAAGCAAGCAAGCTTTTCGGTGGGACGAAGTTCGCGGAACGTACCCGCCAAGAGCGCGATCAGCTCGTCCATATAGAGGGCGACGCGTTCTTCGAGCGCGCTCTTGATAAACGACACCGTTTCGTATACCGTGAAATCTTCCTCGCTGCGACGAAGCGGCGTTCCCTCTTCCATACGGAATTTCCCGACGAGCAGCGCCTTGGGATTTTTGTAGAAATAGTCCACGCCCATCACGCGGTCGCGAAGCAACCCGCATCCGTCGATCAGCGCGTCCAAACGCTGATCCACCTTGCTTCCGCTCTTTAAAATTCCGAACGTTGCAAGGCAGCGCTTTTTGAGGAAGGCGCGGGAGATGGGCTCTTCCGTCGCCACGATCTCTTTGATACGCGCGGCAATCTCGCTGTCGTTCTCGCCGCTCGTGACGAACGCGGCGACTTCCGTGCCGCTCTGCTTTACAAAACGGTACGGCTTGCGGTTTTTCAGCAAATCCGCTTTCTTCTCCGTGCCCGTGAGCTTATCGAGCATTTCCTTAATGCGCTTGATTTCGCGCTTGGGGTTGTTGTAATAGTTGACGCTGTTCACGCGAATGACGTTCCAATTCCCGCGTTTGAGCGTTTGCACCTGCAACAAGTTTCTGTCACGTACGGAGAATTTATCCGTACCGTCGCAGACGATACCCAAAATAAAGCGATGTTTGTTCTTGGGGTCGATGACGGCGACGTCCACCTTGAATTCGGAAGCGCCCACGTCGGAACGGCATTCGTAACCGAAGCCCGCGAGCTCCTGCGCGATAAACTTTCCGATCCCCGCGCCGCCGCGCACGAAATCCGACTTGACTGCAAGCGTGGTTCTGCCGCGCTCGGCAAATTCCAAAAAGG
>CAMWUS010000094.1 GCA_947177495.1 uncultured Clostridia bacterium | reverse complement strand
GGCACGTTGTAGTTCTTGGGATCGTAACCCCAGTTATAGCCGCTTGCATTGGGGCTTTCGTCTACCGACGCAAAGTCGAACGAAGGCATCAAGTGCACGTGCGTAATGCCGAGGTCTTTGAGGTAATCTACGCCGACCGCCTCGCCCGATTCGTTTTTCAGTCCCGTTTCGGTGAAGGCAAGGTATTTGCCCTTATACTGCGAGCTTTTAATGCCGTTGGAGAAGTCGCGTACCTGCACTTCCCAAATTTCCGCGTCGGTGTAGTTCTCCACGCCCGCGGGAGTAAAGCTCTCGTTTGCCCAACCCGTGGGAGCGGCAGTACTCATATCGAGGATCATGCCCCTGTCGCCGTTTCTGCCCGCGGATACCGCGTAAGGGTCTACCGCAGTCTGCTTGCCCGCAGAGGTGGTAACGGTATAGGTGTAATATTTTCCTGCAAGCGATGCGTTCTCCGTGTACGACCAAACGCCCTTTTCGCCCTTTGTGAGCGGAACGGTTTTTTCCGCGCTGCCGCCGTTGCCTGCCGCGTAGAGGTTGAGAACCACCTCGGAAGCGGTGGGCGCCCAAAGGCGGAACGTCGTTTCGCTTGCGGTAAGCTCTACGCCGAGCTTGCCGTCGTAAACGTAGTTATCTTTAAATTCCTTGCTGTTAAAGTAAGAAGCGGGAGTGACGGGAATGGGATCCATATCGTCAATAGTCAAGGTGTAGGACTTGGAAATATCCAAAGGCTGTTCGGTTTCCACCGTTCCGAACGACGTACCGCCCGAAAGCGCTTTGAGCGCGATCTGCGTGCCGTCTGCCGCAGTCAGCTTAATATCGGCAAGCTTAATGCTCATCGCCGCGCTGAGCACGTATTTTACGTGCGTGGAATCAATCAAATCTGCCGAAACAACCGATTTCATCTCGTCAAGCGTTAACCCTCCGTTTGTACTCGTATAAGCGTTCGCATCGCCCGATTTGGTGTAGATGACCGTTTCGCGCTCTTTGAGCTTTACAAAACGGTCGCTCTCGGTACCGTCCTTGCTCGCCGGGTTAAAGGTCGTGCCGCCCGGATTGGCACAGCCGACGCGAATGATGAAGCCGACTTCCTCTACGCTCTCGGGAACGTTTACGACGACTTTTGCCCCGTATGCGCATTCGTGGAAAAGATACCCTCTTCCTTCGACGTTGGCGTACCAAAGCCAAATATCAGCGTCGGCATAGCCCGCCGAACGCTTATAATAAATGGTAAGCTGCTTCTTGCCGTCTTCGAGCGGAAGCGAGTACTCCTCGTCGGTTGCGGGATCATCTCCGCCCGTAGAAGGAGGTGTGTTGCTCTCGCCGCACGCGCAAAGCAAGAACAGCATGGCGAGCAACACGGAAATAAATGCGGTAAATTTTTTCATGATTTCCCCCTTTATTGATTTCCTTTATTTTTGCGAAGCCCGACGAGACGGGCAATGCGAGGCAAAGCGGACGTAAAGTCGCTCTTCTCGAAGCGGTAAGACCAATTTTCGGGCGATACCGTAGACGGCGCGTTCATGCGCCCTTCCCGCCCCATATATAACACGTCTTGCAAGGGCACGATTGTCATGCTCGCCTTGCTTGCAAACAGTAAGCGCAAAATCGTGGCGCAAATATCTTTATCGGTTGCTACCGTCGCGCGCACGCCTGCCACTTTGCACTCCGCTTTTAAATCACGAATCATGCGCTCCCGCTCCTCTCCCTGCATTTGCGAAATGCGGGTGAAAAGCGTTTCGTTGTCGTGCGTGCCCGTGTAAACGACGACGCTTTGCGGATAGTTGCTCGGTTTGTGTTCGTTGTACGGATTTCCGTCGAAGGCGTGTTGAATGATACGCATTCCGGGGTAGCCCGTCTCTTCGATCGCCTGCCGAACCTCATCTGTGACGATTCCCAAATCTTCCGCAACGATATGTTTATCTTCCAAGCCCTTGAAAAGCTCCGCTCCCGGTCCCTTGCGCCATTCTCCCAAACAAGCGTCGGTAAGCCCCTCGGGAATACAGTAGTAACGCACGAAGCCGATGAAATGGTCGATGCGCACCCAATCGTACAGTTCGAGCGCGTTTAAAATTCTGTTGTGCCACCAAGCATATTTTTCTCGCTTGTGCTTTTCCCAATCGTAAACGGGGTTTCCCCACAGCTGTCCCGTGGAAGAAAATGCGTCGGGCGGAACGCCCGCCTGCATTGCGGGGTTGCCCGCTTCGTCCAACAAAAACAACGCTCGGCGGTGTTGCCACATTTCCACACTGTCCCGTGCAAGATAGATGGGCATATCGCCCATGAGCTCCACTCCGCGCCCGTTGGCGTAAGCTTTTAATGCATTCCACTGCAATAAAAATTCATATTGCGTGAATTGCCAAAACTCGATTTCTTCGCTATTCTCCGCACAAAAAGCCGCAATTAGCTTTTCGTCATATTCCGCGTATTCGCCCCACTGAGTCCAAGGCGCGCCGTTATACTTTGCCTTTAACGCCATGAACACCGCGAAATCGCGGTATTTGCCTTCTTGTAAAAAGGATATCCATGCCGGCGAAGTTCTATTAAAACGCGAAAAGGCGCGTTTCAAAACGCCGAACCGAAGCTCGTACAGCCTCGCGTAATCTACCCTACGGGGATTATTTCCCCAATCGAGAGAAGAATATTCCTCCGCTTGGAGCAAGCCCTCCTCCGCAAGCATATCGAGGTCGATAAAATAGGGATTGAGCGCGTTCGACGCGCAAGAGGAATAAGGGCTGTCTCCGTAAGAGGTAGGCAGCAGCGGCAACACCTGCCACAGCTTACAGCCCGTCTTCGCCAAAAAATCTACGAAATGATACGCCTCTTCCCCCAAGGTTCCGATGCCGTACTTGGACGGCAACGAGCTTACGGGCATGAGCACTCCCGCAATTTTTTCCATAACTTCCCCGAAAAATGCAATTTTTCCCTTACCGCCATATTCTATCACACTCCCGTCGAAAACGCAAGCATTTTTTCGAAAAATGTAAATAATTTTTATATTGTGAAATTTAGTTACTTTTTTCGAATTTGCATATTGACTTTCCCCCACTCCTATGTTATAATGCAAATATGACCATAAAAGAAATTGCAAGCACCCTGAATATTTCCATCGCGTCCGTTTCCAAGGCGCTCAACGGTTCGAGCGACGTTTCGGAGGAGACGCGTAAAACCGTTTGCGAATATGCGGAATCGGTGGGCTATCATTCCCGTAAGTCGATGGCGATAAACGGGCGCATTGCCGTGCTTTGGGGCAAGGGAATTAAAACGGACGGAGCGCTTGCCGAAATTGCGGAAGCCTTCCGCACGACGGCGGAAACGGCGCGCTACGTCGTGGTGTCCGACGAAATAGGCGACGGTTTCGATTTGAACGAATACCTCGCCTATAACCACTACTACGGCGCGTTTCTGCTCGACATCAACTTCAACTCTCCCGTATACGCGCAGTTAAAGGGCGCGCGCTATCCGCTCGTACTTCTCGATAACTACATCAGCAACGATTTGGTTTCGGGAATCGGGAGCGACAACATCAACGCCGTGGAAGAAGCGGTAGATTACTTGGTTGCGCACGGACACAGAAACATTGCATTTTTGGGCGGCGAACGCGCTTCGCTCGTGGGTGCGGAACGCCTTGCGGGATACGTACTCGGGCTTGCGCGCAACAGTATCGAGTACCGTTACGACATTACATATTTCGGCGACTATACCGCACAGGCGGGCGTGGATGCCGCGAACTATTTCCTCGACAACCATAAAGAATTTACGGCAATCATCTGCGCTTCGGATATTATGGCGATCGGCTTTATCGACCGCATGCGCCAAGCGGGAAAACAAATTCCGCAGGATATCTCCGTCGTCGGCTACGACGATTTGAAGGCGGTGCGCAGTGCGCAATACAATTTAACTACCGTTCGGCAGGATTTCGAGCTGATCGGCGAACGGGCGTTCCGCGTGCTCGAAAGTTCCCTCAAAGGACTGCCCGCCCAACGCGCCACCGTGAAATGCACGCTCATTCCCCGCGGCAGTACGAAAACGGTTTAAATTGCCGAGGCTTATTCCATAATAGATACAAAAATAATATGTGCCCCAAAAGCGTTTTGCTTTTGGGGCACATATTTCTATTCTTATTCATTACTATCAATCGAAACCCTCGGTTGCGGCAATGCGCACGCGGCCACCTTTCACCTGATAATATATCCGTGCAGGCGAGCTTTCGGGAAGAAGAAAATAAATTAACGTCCCTACGTCCATTGTAGAGTAACTATCACAGACAAGCATTCCCTTTGCAGAAAAGTAAATTTCTCCCTTTTCGCCTTCAAACATTTCGCGCGGAATTTTCACCTGTTGCGAGTAAGAATAACCGATTTGCCGATTATCCGCAATCGACCCAAAGCCCTTGTCCTTGTCGCGATCCGTTTCAATCCGATAGGTTTCATACGGCATTTGCTTGAAATTCTCTATTTCTATCTTGTTGAAAAGACATACGCCGTTCTCCGCTTTGTTAAGCGTAGCGTGCGCAAAAAATTTGTCTACGTCAAACGTGGTAGTTTCCAACTCCGCCTTTTTGCTTGCTTGGTAGGCATAGCAATAGGTATTGCACGACCTAGGGAAATCGTAATCCGAAACCAAACCGGAGTTATTTAAAAGGGATGTAAAAGCCTTTTGCTCCATTGCAAAATAGAAGGTCATTTCCACTTCGTCGAGAGCATATTCGTTCTGCAAAAAGCCAAACGAATAATAGTAATAGCCTAAGAAGTCCGTTCCTCCTTCGTTGCCTTCGCCCGAAGTGAGCTCCGTATAACCGCCGTACACCTTGTATGGACTCGCCGCTTCGCCGCAACCCGCATAGGAAAGGAGAGCCGCCCCCGCAAGCGCCGCGCAGAGCAACGTTGTAATTATTTTTTTGCTTTTTCTCATCTTTCGCTCCTTATCTGATTGATATTATAAACATTCTCGTTCTAATAACCGCGCGAGATGTTTTCTGTCTTTCGCGCGCATATCGGGCTCGGGGGCGTTTTCGTATTTCCCCGATTGCCTCGAATGGATATATGCGCATTTCATACCGACTGCGTGCGCACCGCCCACGTCGTCGAATAAATCGTTCCCGACGTAGAGGCAGTTTTCGGGCGACAGCGAAAAACGGGAGAACGCCGTTTTGAAAAACTCGGGCGACGGTTTTTTCCGGCCTGCCTCCGAGGAGAGCAAAATTCCGTGGAAGTAAGGCGCAAGCCCGCAAGCGGTTATTTCCGCATGCGTAAAGCACGCCTGCGCGTTGGAAAGCAAATACACGCCCGCGCCCCGTTCCCGCAAAGCGGAAAGCATCTCTTTAACGCCCGCAAAGGGACGGCAACGGTGCAAAGATAATTTGCGAAATTGCAAAGCGAATTCTTCCGCGCGCGAAGCAGGTTGCCCGTACTCGCAAAGCAAATTGCGGAACACGGCAAGCAGGTCGATTTCGCCTAAGCGTGGCAGCTTTGCCTTTTCCGCATTGCAAAGAGAAGCATAGCGCTCTTTGATTTCTTTCCCTCTCCCTTCGGTTTGCAATAAAATTTTCGAAACACCCTGCCAAAAAGCCGCGCTATTCTCGTCGGTCTTAATGTCGATCAGCGTGCCGTACAGGTCGAATAAAAAGTTCTTCATGTAATATTACGCTTCGTGAATATGCCAAGTCCAGCTTTCATATTCCGTGATACGGGGAAGCAACACGCCGAATCGCGTAAGCGTTGCGCCGCTCGCCGTGAATCCAAGCTCTTCGATGCGGTAGGTCTTGTTTTCGTCAAGCCCCGTAAGCCGCACGATGTTGTTCTTATCGAGCGGAACGGAACGCAGACGCTGACCTGCCACGTACGCCTGTTTCGTGTCCTTGGAAC
>CAMWUS010000093.1 GCA_947177495.1 uncultured Clostridia bacterium | reverse complement strand
CATGGACGAGCGCTGCAAGACCAACAAGCTGAATGAAAACCCCGCACTGCTCTCCGCGACGCTTCAATACATAGCCATGAACGACGGAAAGAACATCGGCGTGCTCATTCCCTATTCCGACAACTTGCGCTACGTTTCCGATTGGTACGCACAGCTTTGGGCGGAATCGCTCGGCAAGAACGTTACGCTCGACGGCAAGCGTTGCAACGTAGGTCAGACGCCCGTGAAGGCGCTCGGCGTTACCGACCAACATTCGCAGGTTCAGCTTTACACCGAAGGTCCTTTCGATAAGGTTGTTACCTTCCTGTCTGTGGGAAGCTACAAGGAGAAGTTCCCCATCCCCCATGGCTGCGAGGACATTCCCGACGTTTCCTTCCTTGGCGGGCACACGATGGAAGAGCTCATTCAGGCAGAAAACAAGGCGACCGCCTATGCTCTTACCAAAGCGGGACGGCTCAACTATACCATTCATATGCCCGAAGTAAACGCTTTCACGCTCGGTCAGCTGTTGTATTTCTTCGAGCTTCAAACGGCGTACGCAGGTGCAATGTTCAACATCGACACCTACAACCAGCCCGGCGTAGAAGCGGGTAAGAAAGCAACCTTCGCGCTCCTCGGCAAGCCCGGTTATGAGGCACAGAAAAAGGAGCTCGACCAAGCGGCGAGCAATCCCGATTACATTGTATAAAATAAAATAGCATACGGAGCAGACGATTGTCTGCCCCGTTTTTTTGTTAGGTTCACAAATTTTCTTTGCATGTAATGCAAAGAAAATTTCGTGAGCTTGTAACCGAGTTCTTTCAATTAGGTTGCAGAAGCATTACGCCCGTCTATCCCAAGTCATTAAGCCTCAGGCATGTGGCAAATTGGGGGCGCTACCGCAAAAGCGCGGTTTTGCTTCGCGCGAGTAATTGTAACTACAAACTTATGATTTTTGAAACGACCTTTTCTCCGTTTACAACAATATAGCAATAGCTCGGGTTGCAGTGCGCCCCCGCAGAGCCGGGATTGATGCAAAGCACGCCGTCCACCTCTTCGATTTCCGCGCGGTGGGTGTGCCCGTAAAGCGCAACGGTGCAGTCGAGCTCCTTTGCGCGTAAGATAAGCTTCCCGATGCCCGACTTCACCCCGTAAGCGTGCCCGTGGCACAACAACATGCGAACTCCCTCCACGTCTATTACAAGCTCGCCGATACCGCGGGAAAAATCGCAATTCCCTTTTACCGCGTACACCTTATCGGGATACTGCTCCGTAACCTCGCGCATATCGGAATATCCGTCTCCCAAATGCACGATATAATTGTTCTCCGCAAAGAGCGGAGAAAGCTTTTCTATCACGCCCCGCCTGCCGTGCGAATCGGACAACACAATCATCGTTTTCATATTTTACCCCTTAGGCTTTCGGCAAGGCTTAAAAGCGCGCGCCCGCGGTGAGATACGCCGTTCTTTTCCTCTTCCGCTGCCTCCCCGAAACTCTTGTTTAAATCGTCGCTGAAAAACAGGCTGTCGTACCCAAACCCGTTTTCCCCTGTCTCTTCGAATAAAATTCTGCCGTGCGTTTTGCCTTCCGCCGTAAATGTTTCCCCATCGGGAAATACTAGCGCTACGGCACTTGCAAAGTACGCTTCGCGCGCCTTGCCCTGCAAATTCTTTAAAAGCAATTTGCGGTTATCGGCGTCGCCGCCGCCCGAATAGCGCGCGCTGAATACCCCCGGCGCACCGCCGAGCGCTTCTACGCACAGCCCGCTGTCGTCGGCAAGCGCGGGAAGCCCCGTCGCCTCACAGACCGCCTTCGCCTTGATGAGCGCGTTTTCCCCAAAGGTCGCGCCCGTCTCTTCCACTTCGCCGTGGAAGCCCGCTTCCCTCTGCGAAATGATATTCCAATCCGACAAAATTGCGCGGATTTCTTTTAATTTATGGGCGTTTCCCGTCGCCGCCACAATCGTTTTTTGCATATGCTTTCCTTATTTTATCTCCACGTCCGTAAAGGAGAACGTTTCTACGTCGAACAGTCCTTTGTCGGTCAAGCGCAGTTTGGGAATGACCGCAAGCGAGAGGAACACGAGCGTCATAAACGGCTCATAGCCGTCCTTTACGCCGTGTACTTTTGCAAGCTCGCCTATCTCCACCGTCCGCGCGATCACTTCTTCGACGGGCGCACTGCTCATCAGCCCCGCAATGTCAAGGGCGAATACGTCCTCTTTCTCGTCGGTCACGACCGCCATGCCGCCGCCCGCCTGTTGTAAAAGCTTACAAACGCGCGCCATTTTGCCGTTGTCATCGCCCATGATAACGAGATTATGGCTGTCGTGCGCGACGGAAACGCCGATTGCGGCGTGTTTCAATCCGTAATCCTTTACGAGCGCAAGCCCGATATTGCCCGTAGCAAAGTGCCGCTCCACCACGGCGAGCTTGGTAAGGTCGGTGCCGTCAAGCACGACGTCCCCGTCTTTCATCTTAACGGATACTTGCACCTCTTCCGTCACGAGGGAGTTGGGAACAACGTGCATGGCACGCGCCCTGCCGCCCCCGATATTCATGCGGAAACTGTCCGCCGTAACTTCTTTGATGCGCACCGTGCTTCCCACCTCTTTGGGCAGATAGCGCATGTCGCATGCAAAGAGCGGTTTTTTATGCTCGGCAACTAACTTGCCTTGCTTGAACACCGCAACGGCATTAAAGTCGGTCAGGTTATTCACAAGCACAATGTCCGCCTGATAAGCGGGTGCAATCGCGCCTTTGTCTTTTAAGCCGTAGCACTCCGCCGTGTTGAGCGTCGCGCAGGAGATTGCCCACGCCGCGGGAACGCCGTAACGCACGAGCTTTCTCAGCGCGTCGTCGACGTGCCCGTTTCTTGCGAGGTCGGGCGCGTTTTTATCGTCCGAGCAAAGAATAAAACGGCGGAAGTTATAGGCGTTCATCGCCTTGTAGTTGACGTCGAGATTGCGCGCGGAAGAGCCGTTGCGCAATTGGATATACATACCACGGGCGAGCTTTTGCACGCATTCCTCGGGGGAAACGCACTCGTGGTCGGTGCGAATACCCGCCGCGAGATAGCCGCTGAGCGTGTCGCCCGTCACCGCGGGTGCGTGCCCGTCGATGACCTTATCAAGCTCTTTTGCCGCAGTCAGTTTACGCAAGTTGTCCTCGTCGGCGGCAATGACCGCGGGGTAGTTCATCATCTCCCCCAAGCCGAAAAACAAATCGCGTTTGAGTTCACGCTCCGTTTCCTTTCCGTCGATGATTGCGCCGCTCGTTTCAAACGGCGTTGCGGGCACGCACGAGGGAAGCTGTAAATACACGTCGAGCGGGTTTACGCCGTCTACCGACAGGCGGGAGAACGCCTCCTTCATATATTCCGCGCCCGCGATTCCGCACACGTTTACGATTTCGTGCGGGTCGGCAACGATGCCCGTCGTGCCGTGCGGAACGGCGAGCGATGCGAACGCTTCGGCAGAAAGCAGAGAGCTTTCCACGTGAATGTGCGCGTCGATAAGCCCGGGGATTGCAACCGCGCCCTTTGCATCGTAAATGCGTTCCCCCTCGTAAGCATTGCCGATTGCAACGACCACGCCGTCCGCAATCGCAATATCGCCCTCTTCCGTCTCGCCCGTAAACACGTTGAAGATATGGGCGTTTTTAATAACAAGGTCGCACTTCGTCCGTTTGGTCGCGCAATCGATACGTTTTTTCAAATTTGGCATTGCTTTTTTCTCCGCGTTTCTTTGCTTCCATTATACCACAAACTGCGTAAACACACAAGCGCTCGAAATAAAAAGAACTTCGCTTTGTTGCGAAGTTCTTTTTTGTTTATTTAATTCTTCTTCTCATGCGCATGGAGTTGAGCACGGCGAGGAGCATGACGCCCGTATCGCCGAGCACCGCCGCCCACAGCGGCACGAACCCGAATAGGGACAGCACCATGAGCGCCACCTTTACCGCAATGGAGAACGCGATATTTTCGGCAACGATTTTGCGCGTTTTCTTTGCGCCCCTGATTGCTTTGGGGAGTGCGGACAAATTGTCGGTTGCAAGCACGAAGTCGCTCGCTTCGATTGCCGCGTCGCTTCCCAAGCCGCCCATGGATACGGAAACGTCGCTTACCGCCATGACGGGGGTATCGTTAATGCCGTCACCTACGTACAACAGCTTTTTATCGCCTTTCAGCTCCGCCGCCCTCTGCGGCTTTTGCTCGGGCAACAGTTCCGCGCAAATTTCGTCTACGGGCAAGCCCGCAAGCGTTTCTTCCGCACGGACGCGGGTATCGCCCGTGAGTACCGCCACCTTTTCAACACCCGCCTTTTTGAGTGCGGTCAGTGCGTCTTTCGCTTCGGGGCGAAGTCTATCGGCAATCTCTACACTGCCCACTAAAACACCCTCTTCGGCAACGTACACGGCAAGCATACTCCCGCCTATTTCCTTAGCTTCTATGCCGTTCTCGCGCATGAGGCGAAGGCTTCCTACAAGCACTGCCTTTCCGTCCACCGTACCCTTTAAGCCCATACCTGCGCACTCCTCACAAGCGGTCGCGTTCTCGCACTCCACATCGCGGAACGCCTGCGCCAAGGGGTGGGAAGAGTTCTTTTCAAGCGAAGCGGCAAGGGAAAGCGCACGCTCATCGCCGTTTACTTTCGCCACGGTGAAACGCCCTTCGGTGAGTGTACCCGTTTTATCGAACGCCGCCGCTTTCACGCCCGCAAGCGCATCGAGATACACCGCGCCCTTTGCAAGCACGCCCAACCGCGCCAAGCTCCCCACGCCTGAAAAGTAGGTGAGCGGAACGGAAATGATGAGCGCGCACGGGCAGGAAATGACGAGGAAGTTAAGTGCGGGAATTAACCATTCGCGGAAATTATACCCTTGGAACAGGGGCGGCACAAGCGCGATGACGAGCGCCAACAGCACCACGACGGGCGTATAGATACGCGCGAATTTGGTGATGAACTTTTCGGGCTTCGCCTTTTGGGAAGCGGAATTTTCCACAAGCTCCAAAATCTTTGCCACCGCGCTCTCCTCTGCGCGCCTTATTACCCGCGCATGGACGACGCCGCCCGCATTCACGCACCCCGATAGGAGTTCCGCTCCGCGCGATACTTCCTTTAAGTACGCTTCGCCCGTCATAGACTTGGCGTCGATAGAAGCTTCCTCGGAAAGAAGCGTGCAGTCTACGGGGATCTTATCGCCCTTTCTCAGCAGAATTTCGTCGCCGATTGCAAGTTCCTCGGGGGAAATCTCTTCCTGCCCCTCGGCGGTAATGCGAATGGCGCTGTCGCTTTTCAGCTCCATCAGGCGGGTGATTGCCCCGCGGGAAGAGCCTACCGCAATCGACTGCAACAGCTCGCCGATTTGGTATAAAATCATGACGATTGCGCCTTCCATGCTCTCGCGAATGGCGAACGCGCCGACGGCGGCTACCGTCATGAGCAAGTTCTCGTCGAGAAGCAATCCGCCGTGGAAACCGCCTTTAAAGGCTTTGGGAATATTCTTGCAGACCGACCAAAGCACCGACCAGCCCGCCGCCGCAAAGGAAGCGAGGTACAGCCCGAACACCACCCACTCGTTTTGTTCTAACAGCTGTAACACGAGCGCGGGGATGAAGAACGCGAGCGAAATGGCAATGGAAACAATTTCTTTGAGATGCCGTTCCTCTTTTGCGGGCGCGGTGCCGTCGATGATTTCCACTTCCTCGAAATGGGAAATGGTGTATATCGCCTTTTCCAAACTCTCCTCTCCCTCGTAGGAAAGGCTAACCCGCTGTCCGACGAAATCGACCGAGACGTCGCTCAGCCCCTTTACGCCTTCCAGCTCTTCCTGCAACTCTGCGGCGCACGCCGCGCAGTCCAAATTACTGATTTTTATTACTTTTTTCATAATTACTCCTT
>CAMWUS010000092.1 GCA_947177495.1 uncultured Clostridia bacterium | reverse complement strand
GAAAATCCCGAGATATTTTCCGCCCTTGCCGGGGTTGTGCGAACAGTATTCTCGAAAGGTTATCAGGCTTGCAAGCGAGGAAATAAGCGTTCCCACGCCGCCGATATTTACGCCGATTAACAGGGCGGGATAATTATCGGTGAACTGCGATAGAAGAATTGCCGACGGAACGTTGCTGATTACTTGGCAGGACAGTACGCTAAACAGCAATGTATTTAATCCCAACAAGTAGGAGAAGAAAGAGCGCACGGCTTCGATTCGCGCCATGTTTCCTGCAAATATAAAGAAGAATACGAACGTGAAAAGAAGCGGGTAATCGACTGCGAGCAACGCTTTTCTATCGACGATCAGCAGAACAAGCAGGATGATTGGCAAGCCGATCCAATAGGGGATTACGCGGAACACCATGACGATAGAGAGGGTAAACAGCACCAAATACAGCACGGTGAGCTTGGGTTCGGGTTTGGCGGTTTCACCTTCGAATATGAGCGGTTCCTTTTTGACGAAAACAAAACAGCTCACCGTAATCAAGAAAATCGAAATGGCGAAAGGAATCACCATAATTCCCATAAATTCAAGCGTAGGGATATTGAATTTGGAGTAGAGGTACAGGTTCTGCGGGTTGCCGAACGGGGTGAGCATACCGCCCAAGTTTGCCGCGACGTTCTGCATGACGAACGTGAAAATCATGTACTTTTCTTTTTTGGTGTTCGTCAGTACAAGATAGCCGAGGGGCAGAAAGGTTAAAAGCGCCATATCGTTTGCAATCAGCATAGAGCCGATAAAGGTGATATACACAAGCGCTAAAATCGAGGTTCTTGCCGTTTTGAAAATCTTTACTGTCTGTTGCGCAAGGAAGTAGAAGAAGTTAACGTTTTTCAGCGCGCAAACGATAGCGAGCGTGGCGAGCAAGCAAGAGAGTGTGCGCAAGTCGAAATAGTCCAAGTATTCCGCGTCGGGCGGCACGAAAAAGCAAGTAACGATTGCCAGAAATAAGGCAATCAGCATTACGATATTTTTTCGGGCAAATTTGCCCGTGTAATTTAAAAACTTGCTTTTCATAACCTGTATTATATCATGAATTTACAAAAAGCGTATTAAATTTTTGATAGAAAACCGATGGAAAATAAAATTGCCTAAATTGGTTGGATAGCGGAGCGCTGCACATATTCATACATAATCTCTCTTATTTCGACATAGATATAGAGTATCTTTTGTCGAATTAAGGGGGATTTTTTGTGTGGGAGAATATCGAGGAACGGGTGCTGAGGTGCGGAGAGCACATCGTTAAAACGGGCTGCACGGTGCGCGCCTGCGCGGAATGCTTCGGAACAAGTAAATCTACCGTACATAAAGACGTGACGGAGCGGCTTGCGGAGATAGACGCGGAGCTGTGGGAACGCGTTCAGCACGTTTTGAGCGTCAATTTAAAAGAGCGGCATTTGCGCGGAGGCGATGCAACCAAGCGCAAGTACCAAAAGCGCCGCTTAGAAAAAAAAGACTGACGAGGAAATATTTTTCTTTCGGATTTCTCCGCTTGTCTCTTGTCAATTTGCCTTTTTTGTGTTACAATATTACCGTCACAAATTATGTAACCAACTAGGTAATCTACGGCAAGACGGACAAACGAGATGATAGAAGAAAGATATTTGGGAATCGACGTGGGTTCCACAACGGTAAAAGTGTGCGTGATGAACGGGGACGGAGAGGTACTCTACTCCTCGTACGAGCGGCATTTTTCCCGCGTAAAGGAATGCGTATTGGGCGAATTGGAAAAAATTCGTCCTTTTGGCGTACAGTTTAAACCGTGCGTGACGGGTTCCGCAGGGCTCGGGCTGGCGCAACGCGGAGGTCTGCCTTTCGTGCAGGAAGTGCAGGCGGCGTTCGGGGCAATTAAAAAATACTATCCCGATGCGGACGCGGCGGTGGAGCTTGGCGGCGAGGACGCGAAAATCATTTTTATTACGGGCGGCACGGAACAGCGCATGAACGGCAGCTGTGCGGGCGGCACGGGCGCGTTCATTGACCAAATGGCGACTCTGCTCAACATCACGGCGGACGAAATGGACTCTCTTGCGCTGACCGCCGAACGGGTATATCCGATTGCTTCGCGTTGCGGGGTGTTCGCAAAATCCGACGTGCAACCGCTCCTCAACCAAGGGGCGAGCAAGGCGGATATCGCGGCTTCTATTTTCCAAGCGGTTGTAGATCAAACGGTTTCAGGCTTGGCGCAGGGGCGGCGGATCAAGGGGAAGGTGCTCTTCCTCGGCGGACCTCTGCACTTCTTGAAGGGACTTCGCAAGGCGTTTCAAACGACGTTGGGGCTCGACGACGAGCACGCGATATTCCCCGAGAATGCGCCCTGCTTCATGTCGATCGGGGCGGCGCTTTCTGCAAAGACTTCGGACGCCGAAGACCTTGACGCGCTGATTGCGCGCCTGAAAAAAGCTTCGGAAACGGGCGAAATCACCGTAGGGGAACCGCTGTTTGCCGCGCGCGGAGAGTACGACGAATTCGTCGCCCGCCATATGCGGAGCGACTTGCAATTCGAAAACATTTACTCTTACGAGGGCGACGCCTATCTCGGCATCGATTCGGGCTCTACGACGACCAAGCTCATTCTCGTAACGCCCGACAGTAAAATATTGTATTCTCATTATCAGTCCAACAACGGACAGCCGCTCGACATCGTTGCGGGCAAAATTCGGGAAATCTATTCGCTGATCGGAAATAGAATTGTCATTCGCGGCGCGTGCGTGACGGGTTACGGCGAAGACATGATGAAGTCGGCGCTCAAAATCGATTTCGGAGTTGTGGAAACGATGGCGCACTTTAAGGCGGCATTGCACTTCAATCCCGAAGTAGATTTCATCATCGATATCGGCGGGCAGGACATCAAGTGCTTTAAGGTGAAAAACCGCGCGATCGATTCCATTATGCTCAACGAGGCTTGTTCGTCCGGTTGCGGATCGTTCATTCAAACCTTTGCGCGGGCAATGGGTATGGAAATCGAGGAGTTCTCTCGGCTCGGATTGTTTGCAAAGCACCCCGTGGAACTCGGTTCGCGCTGTACGGTGTTCATGAATAGCTCCGTAAAACAGGCGCAAAAAGAGGGGGCGAGCGTGGAGGATATCTCCGCAGGGCTTTCCTCGTCCATTGTAAAAAATGCAATATATAAGGTAATACGCGCGCGTACGCCCGAGGAGCTAGGCGACCATATCGTCGTGCAGGGCGGAACCTTCCTCAACGATGCCGTGCTTCGCTCCTTTGAAAAGGAAACGGGCAAAGAAGTTGTGCGCCCTGCGATTGCGGGCTTAATGGGAGCGTTCGGTGCGGCGCTCTATGCAAAGGAAAATACCCGTGCGGACAAGCTCGTGAGCTCGCTCGTCACGGAGGCAGAGCTCAAAAACTTCGCCTATACCTCGCAATCGGTGAATTGCAAGGGCTGTACTTCCAAATGCAACGTAAATATTTTAACGTTCGGTGACGGACGGAAATTCATTTCGGGCAATAAATGCGAACGCGGCGCGGGCATGAAAGTGCCGACGGAGCGCCCCGATTTGTACGCATACAAATATGAAAAGTTGTTAGCGCAGCCTACCGCAAAAGCGGGCAAGCGCGGAAAGGTGGGGCTGCCGTTACAGCTTGTTATGTACGAACAGCTACCGCTGTGGACGGGCTTTTTCGAAACGTGCGGGTTCGAAGTGGTGCTCAGTGAAAAGAGCTCGCGCGAGCTCTACTTTAAAGGGCAACACACCGTGGCAAGCGATACGGTGTGCTACCCCGCAAAACTCATGCACGGGCATATCGAATCGCTTCTCGACAAGGGAGTGGATTTTATCTTCTATCCCTGCGAGAGTTACAATATCGACGAGCACGCTTCCGTCAATCACTATAACTGTCCCGTGGTGGCGTACTATCCGGAGCTCTTGAAAGCGAATAACGAACGACTGAATGAAAGCAATTTCGTAATGCCCTACATAGACCCCAACAATTTGCATAAAACGGCGCACACGTTAAAGCGCGCGCTTAAAAAATACCGCGTGCCGCTCTATCTTATCAACGAAGGCTTGCGTGAGGGCATGAGCCGCATGGATCTGTTCCACGAGCGCGTCGTGGCGGAAGGTAGAAAGATTTTGGTGGATGCGGAGCACACGGGCAAGAAAGTCATCGTGCTTGCGGGGCGACCTTACCACGTAGATCCCGAAATCAACCACGGCATCAACAAACTGCTCAATTCGCTCGGGCTTGCCGTCGTTTCCGAAGACGCCGTTTTCGAGGAAGGCAACCAAGTGCTCGTAAACGTGCTCAATCAATGGACGTACCATGCGCGGCTGTACCGTGCGGCGGAATTCGTAACGCATCACCCGAACTGCAATCTTGTACAGCTTGTTTCGTTCGGTTGCGGAATCGACGCCATTACCACCGATCAGGTGCGAGCGATTTTGGAAAGCAAAGGCAAGCTGTACACGCAAATCAAAATCGACGAGATCAACAATTTGGGCGTGGTGAAAATCCGTCTGCGTTCCTTACTTGCCGCAATCGAGGAACAGGAACGCAAAGATTGAGTGTTAAGGAAATACCATGAAGCAAACTATCGATTATAGAGAAGAATACCCCCGTTTCACGCAGGAGATGAAGGGCGAGTATACCATTTTGGTGCCCGATATGCTCCCGTGGCATTTCGACGTGTTGCTGCATATCATGCGCGCCGAGGGGTATAAGGTGGAACTTCTGCGCAACGAGGGGCGCGCCGTTATCGACGAGGGGTTGAAGCACGTACACAACGATACCTGTTTCCCCGCGCTCTGTGTCATTGGGCAATATCTCGACGCGCTTAAAAGCGGGAAGTACGACGTGAATAAAACGGCGGTGCTCATTACGCAGTCGGGCGGCGGATGCCGTGCGAGCAACTACATTCCGCTCATTCGCCGCGCACTGAGGGCGGAGTTCCCCAACGTGCCTGTGCTGTCGCTCAACTTCGCGGGGCTGGAAAAGGACAGCTCCTTGCAAGCGGGGCTTGGCTTTCTCATCAAGCTGGCGTATGCGATTTATTACGGCGACTTGATTATGAGCTGTTTCAACCAAACCAAGCCGTACGAAACAAACGCGGGGGATTGCGCCACCGCACGCGAAAAGTGTGTTTCGTATATTAAAAGTTGTTACGACAACAAGAGCTATAAAAAGTTTAAACGCAACATGCGGTACATTCTCGAAAGCTTCGCCGCCGTTCCCGTAAAACGGGAGCAAAAGGTAAAGGTGGGCATCGTGGGGGAAATTTACGTAAAGTATTCTCCGCTCGGCAATTCGCACCTCGAAGAGTTCTTGCTTGCCGAGGACTGCGAGCCCGTCGTGCCCGCGCTCATGGACTTTATTTTGTATTGCGTGATCAACAACGTAAACGATTATAAGTTTTACGGAATCGGGAAGAAGAGCAGCTTGCTCTTCCGCATTGCCTATAAATGGCTGTACGGCAAGCAGAAGAAGATGATTGCGATTACCAAGAAGCACGGCGTTTACGAGCCCGTTCACGACTTCGAGCATTTACGGCATTGTGCGGACAAGGTTATTAACCAAGGCGTAAAGATGGGCGAGGGGTGGCTGATCCCTGCAGAGATGGCGGCGCTTGCGGAAACGGGTACGGAAAACATCGTCTGCGCGCAGCCCTTCGGATGCCTGCCCAACCACATTGCGGGCAAGGGCGCGGTTCGCGTATTAAAGATGTTGTACGAAAACGAGAATATCGTTCCCGTCGATTACGACCCGTCGGCAACCCGCGTCAATCAGGAAAACAGAATTAAACTCATGCTTGCAACCGCAAGAGAAAACTTGAAAAAGTAAAAAAGAATTTTACCCCGCGTTTTTACGCGGGGATATTTATTTGAAAGAGGAAGAGCCGAGCATTGCGCTTGGCTCTTTT
>CAMWUS010000091.1 GCA_947177495.1 uncultured Clostridia bacterium | reverse complement strand
TTTGCACTTCGTCTACAATAAGCAGAATCTCCCGTTCCTTGCAAAACTCATACAGCGCGCGCACAAACTCGCCGTTCAACGCTCTCACGCCGCTCTCGCCCTGCACACACTCAATCACGACGGCGCAAGCTCCGTCCGCCTCGCGCTTTACGCTCTTAATGTCCGCATCGACGGAAACAACGCCCCCGACAAACGGATCGAAATAGCGGTGAAAAGCGTCCTGCCCAGTAGCGGTAAGCGTAAAAAGAGTTCTCCCGTGGAAGCTATTTTTTAACGTGATGAGTTTGTGACGGTTGGGACCGTATTTCTCGAAAGAATACTTACGTGCCGCCTTAAAAGCGCATTCGTTCGCCTCCGCGCCCGAATTGGCAAAGAAAGCCCGTCTTGCGCCCGTGCGCTCGCACAGCATGGCGGCAAGTTTCGCCTGCGGCTCGCTGTAATAGTAATTGCTCACGTGCTGAATTTTATTAAGCTGTTCCCAAACGGCGTTTTTCCACTCGGCATCGTTCACCCCGAACGCGTTCACGGCTATGCCCGAGCCGAAATCGATATATTCTTTCCCTTCCGTATCTTTGAGGGTAGCCCCTTCCCCGCTCTCGAATGCAACGGGAAAACGCGCGAAAGTTTCCGCGCCGTACAATTCGTCTAATTGTTTGATCTGTTCGAAATTCATTTCTGCCTCGCTTGCTTACGCGAAAAAAGTGACCTATCAGTCACCTTTTACAAACATTGTTCCAAGACCCTCGTCCGAGAGCAATTCCAACAACACGGAATGTTTCACCCTTCCGTCGATAATGAAAACGCGGGTTACGCCGTTACGGATCGTATCTTTACAGCAGTTTACTTTGGGAATCATCCCCCCCGAAATCACACCCTCGTTGATAAGCGAAGGAATGTCGGAAACGTAAACTTTTTTAATGAGACTATCCTCGCGTCCCTTATCGCGAAGCAGTCCGCGGATATCCGTCATGAGAATGAGGCTCTCTGCTTTCAGTTCTCCCGCGATTGCGGAAGCCGCCGTATCGGCATTTACGTTGTATATATGCCCCTCGTCATCGTACCCGACGGTTGAAATGACGGGAAGGTAGCCCGCGTTCAACGCGTCTTCGATAATGGTCGTATTTACCTTTTTGATTTTGCCGACGAAACCGAGTTCCTCGCTCTCCTTTTCGCAGTCGAGCATCTTTCCGTCGATTCCGCAAATCCCCATTGCCTTAGCGCCCTGCGCGCCGAGAATATGTACGAGCTCTTTATTTACCTTGCCCGCTAACACCATGCGCACGACTTCCGCTGTTTGCTCGTCGGTATAGCGCAAACCGTTTACGAAACGCGATTGAATTCCCATGCGGTCAAGCGTTTGGGAAATTTCGGGACCGCCTCCGTGTACCAAAACGATTTTAATTCCCACAAAACGCAAAAGCGTTAAATCGCGCATGACCGACCACTTAAAGTCGTCGCCGAGCATTGCGTTTCCGCCGTATTTTATTACGAGGATCCTGTTTTGGTATTTCTCGATATAGGGCATTGCTTCGAGCAATAACTCCGCCCTTGCCTCTTCACCTATCACCTGTGTTCTCCTATCGTTTACGTCCTGTAATCGCCGTTGATTTTCACGTAGTCGTACGTCAAGTCGCAGCCCCATGCGGTAGCTTCGTACTTCCCGTCGTTAAGCTCCACGAGAATGCGTATCTCCTCTTCACCCAAAACCTTTTTGGCAAGCTCTTCGGAAAATTCTATGCCCGCGCCGTTTTTACAAACGGGGAGCTCTCCCGCCTTAGATGCGAACGTAAGGTCGATTTTGTTTACGTCAAGCTTCGCTCCCGAGTAGCCCAAAGCGCAGAGCACGCGCCCCCAGTTTGCGTCGCTACCGAAAATCGCCGCCTTTAAGAGGTTGGAGTTGATAACCGACTTCGCGCTGATCCGTGCGTCGCTTTGCCGTTTGGCTCCCGCTACGTGGCATTCGATGAGCTTGGTCGCCCCCTCGCCGTCGCGCGCAAGCTTACGGCACATGGCGCTCGTAACTGCGTGTAGCGCTTCGCAGAATTTACGGTAATCGCCGTTTGCCGCTGTAATTTCGGTATTCCCAGCAAGCCCGCTCGCCAAAATGCAGAACGTATCGTTGGTGGAAGTATCCCGATCGACGCTTAACATGTTGAGCGATTTCTTTACGTCTGCCGAAATCGCCTTTTGCAGCATTTGAGGAGTAATAGCAACGTCGGTTGTCACGAACATCAAAAGCGTTGCCATATTCGGGCAAATCATGCCCACGCCCTTGCAAATCGCACCGATATGACATTGCTTCCCGCCGAGTTCAAAAGAAAACGCAATTTCTTTCTTTACGGTGTCCGTGGTCATAATCGCTTCCGCCGCAGCCGTGCTGTTGTCGCCGAGCCCGTTCGCAAGCTCTTTCATTCCGCCCGCAATGGGCTCCAAAGAGAGCGGTTGACCGATAACGCCCGTGCTTGCAACAACCACGTCGTTTGCCGCAATTCCCGTATACTCCTCTACGAGCTTGCACATTCCGTCGGCAATTTCCACACCGTTTGCATTGCAGGTATTGGCGTTGCCGCTGTTTACGATTACCGCCTGTGCATAGCCGTCGGCAATGTTTTTCTTTGTAACGAGAATGGGCGCGCCCTTTACGAGATTCGTGGTATAAACGCCCGCGCACGTGCAACGTTTTTCGGCAACGATCAGCGCGAGGTCTTTTTTCGTTTTGTTTTTACGGATTCCGCAATGCACACCGTTTGCGCGGAAGCCCTTGGGGGCGCATACGCCGCCCGTTATTTCCTTTAGCTCCATTTTATCACTCTGCAAAAAAATACACTGTTTGTATTATATCATAAGCCGGTGCTTTCGTCAAGTCCCAACACGATATTCATGTTTTGGATTGCCGCACCCGAAGCGCCTTTCCCGAGGTTGTCGAAACGCGAGGTGAGCAATATTCGCTCCCCGTTCCCGTGGACGAGAATTTCCATTCTGTTTGTCCCGCACAGGTTGTTTGCGGAAACAAACCCGCTCTCTTCCTGCCCTACGCGGATAAACTTGCTCGTGCCGTACTGCGCCGTGTATAACTCGATAAGCTCTTCTACACTTACCCGCTTTTTCAGCATATCGGTAAAGAGAGGAACGCTCACGCTCATACCGCTGTAATAATCGCAGATATACGGATTGAAAATCGGTTCCCGCGTTAAACGGCATTGCTTTACCATTTCGGGCAAGTGTTTATGCGTAAGCCCGAGTGCGTAAAGTCTTGGCGTATCGAGAAGGCAATCCCTGTTTTCGTCGTTATACTGCGCAATCGCTTTTTTCCCCGCGCCCGAATACCCGCTTACCGCATGGCAGACGAACGGATAGTCATTCGGCGCAATGCCGTTTTCAATCAGAGGGCGAACAAGTGAAATAAACCCGCTCGCGTAGCACCCTGGATTTGCGATTCGTTTTGACGAAGCGATTTTTGCACGGTGCTCCTTGGAAAGCTCGGGGAAACCGTACGCCCACCCCTCTTGCGTTCTGTGCGCGGTTGATGCGTCGATGATCACCGTTTTCTCGTTCTCGCAGAGCGTGACCGCTTCCCGCGCCGCATCGTCGGGTAAACATAAAAATACGACGTCCGCCGCGTTTATCGCGTCTCTGCGCGCCGCCGTATCTTTCCTCAACTCCTCAGAAAGAGAGAGAACTGTAACGTCCCCCCTCTTTTCCAATCGGTCAAATATTCCGAGACCCGTAGTTCCTGCTTTTCCGTCGATAAATACGCGAACCATTATTTGAGCTTCTTCTTCTCGAGAAGTGCTTTCACCTTAATGGGAAGCCCGAACAAGTTGATGAAGCCTTCCGAATCCTTTTGAGAATATGCGCCGCCGTCGTCGTCGAACGTGGCAATATCGCCGCTGTAAAGCGAATTGGGCGAGGAAATACCTGCGCTCGAAATATTCCCCTTGTAAATACGAAGCTTGACGTCGCCCGTCACCGTCTCCTGCGTTTTGCTGACGAATGCGGAGAGAGCCTCGCGCAAAGGCGTAAACCATTGCCCGTCGTACACCATCTCGCCGAATTTAATTGCAATCAGCTGTTTATAGTGCATCGTTGCCTTGTCGAGACAAATGGTCTCCAAAAGGCGGTGCGCTTCGTACAAAATGGTACCGCCGGGAGTTTCGTACACGCCGCGCGACTTCATACCGACAAGACGGTTTTCCACGAGATCGGCAAGACCAACGCCGTTCTTTCCGCCGATTTCATTGAGCTTTTCTATGAGAGCAACTGCTCCGAGACGTTTCCCGTCGATTGCGGTGGGAATACCCTTTTCGAAATGAATGGTGCAATACGTAGGGTTATCGGGCGCCAACATAGGCGATACGCCCATCTCCAAGAAGCCCTCTTTTTCGTATTTGGGCTCGCTTGCGGGATCTTCCAAATCCAAGCCCTCGTGCGAAAGATGCCACAAGTTTTTATCCTTGGAATAGTTGGTTTCGCGGTTAATTTTCAAAGGAATGTGGTGCGCTTCCGCATACTCGATTTCCTCTTCGCGGCTCTTAATATCCCAAATTCTCCAAGGCGCGATAATGGTAAGCTCGGGTGCGAACGCCTTAATTGCAAGCTCGAAACGCACCTGATCGTTCCCCTTACCCGTGCAACCGTGGCAAATGGCGTCCGCATTTTCTTTAATGGCAATCTCCACAAGCGCTTTAGCGATTACGGGACGTGCAAATGAGGTTCCGAGCAAATATTTATCCTCGTAAACCGCACCAGCCTGCACCGTAGGGAAAATATAATCTTCTACGAATTCTTTCTTCAAATCGAGCACGTAAAGCTTGGACGCACCCGTTCTGAGTGCTTTCTCTTCCAATCCGTCGAGCTCCGTTCCCTGACCGACGTCGCCCGAAACAGCAACGACTTCGCAGTTGTCGTAATTCTCTTTTAACCAGGGGATAATGATGGACGTATCCAACCCGCCCGAATATGCAAGCACTACCTTCTTAATTTTCTTTTCCATGTTTGTATTCCTTCATTTTTAGTACTTTCATTATTATATAGAGAAAAGGAGTGCAAGTCAAGCATTTGCACCCCTTCCTAAAAAATTATTTCACGTTTAAATGTATATAATCCGCAAGAAAATTGTGAATATACATAATTATGCTGCATATAACAAATAAATGTATATTCTTTATTCGCAAGTTTCCTCATCCAACGCGGGATAGAACGCGCGAATATCCTCTACCGTAAACTGCTCGGCGCCGCTCCCGAAAACGGCGAAACGGCGCAGGAAAACAAACTTATCGCGCGAATCCTGCGTTTGGAAAGTAGCGATGAATTTGTTTTTCTTTACTTTCACGTCCACGCACCCCCTACGCACATCGTAAGTAAACGTTTTGCGCTTGGTTTTTAAGTGTACGACTTTGTCCGTGATCTCCGTTCCGATTACCGTTCCCATAGAAATTTTAAGTGCATAGAACGCGTAAACGACGAGATACACGATACCGAGTGCGGGCGCAATAATGCAAAACGCCAATGCTCCCGTAAAAGCGTATACGAGACACACCATAAACGACGGGATTACCACAACGCTGAACGCGACGAACAGTCTTTTCAGAATATCTACGTACTTCTTGATTGCTTGTTTTATTACCATAACCGTGTATTCTCCCGAAGTTTAAACGGGTTTTTCCCCGAACCGTATACGAAATTGCGTAAGCGTATCTCCGTTCGTCCGCGCCTCACAAAGCGAATAGTCCTCTTCATCGTGGCGCACCATGCAAAGCTCCGCACCGAATTTTGCCTGCTTGGAATAAGAAATTTGGAAAGACTCAACAGGGCGGCGCATTTCTTCCCAAGTAAAGCAATCGGTAAAGAAATCGGCATAGCGCGTGTTGTTGGCATGATGAAAACGGTCGCACTGACTGACTCCGACGGAAAACTGAAACACCTCTTTCCCGTCCGTAATTTTGGGAATTTTCCAAAGC
>CAMWUS010000090.1 GCA_947177495.1 uncultured Clostridia bacterium | reverse complement strand
ATCTCTGATAATTTCAAAAATGTTTTGATTTCTGTAATTGCATATTTTTCTATTTTTTTGTTGTTGCATTTTTCAACAAAGAACTTACCATCCCTTAAATCGGAAAAACGGAAGTACAAGTCCTGCGAATACAAAGTTTCAAATAAACGACAATTTTCATACTTTGACGAATAAATTTTATCGCCATATATCTTTAATAGATAGGGATAAGTAGTAAACATACGCAAATCTACTCGTTCATCCAAACTCATAAGTAGCATTGGAAAAGTACCGCAACATCCTGATTCGACTACGACAATTCGCTTTTCCTTAATTCCCCCAAGTAATGCAATTAAGCACTTCTCCATTTCGGGATACTGCTTCAAAGCGGAACGCATGTCGGGTAAAACCATATCGCAAAAATCTTTATAATTGCCGCATTGCCCAAATTCCAATGCTTTGAAAATTGAAGCACGAATTTCGTCATCTACATCATCCGTGCCCGTTAACTTTGTCAGAGTTTTTCTCCCCAATAACCACGGATAAATATTTTTTCTGTTTTTACTTTGATAATAAATATACGGCACTAAAGTATCGCGCAGCAAAAAAATGTATGCAGTATCTTCTTTGTAGCCTATCCATTTACAAAAATCAATCAACTCCGATAAAAACACATCATCACGCACGTCTGTACTTTTTTCGGCGTTCTCGACAAGTTCTTTGATTGCCTCTGCAAGTTCATAAGTGCATTGTTCGTATGTAACGTCTATTTCCGAAAACGGCTTGCGGTAAATAGGAAACGGCTCGATATGATTATTTTTCAAATACGCTCTTAATTTTGATACCCCCGAATAAGCTTCTTCCAATTTATGATATAGCACCGTATATCCCTCGTCAAGTAAGTCGTCCAGCATTTTCAGCAGCTGTTTTACCCGATATATTGTTTCCTCGCTTACAGTGGCCGTTTTCAGTTTTTGTAATTCATTTTTATAAAATTCCAAGTTGAACGAGATAAAACCCATCTATGAGTTACTCCGCTAAATTACTATTTATAATAATTTCATTTTAGCAAAAGGATAACAAAAAAGCAAGGGAAAACAACTTTCCTTGCTTTTATCTCTATCACACGTTAAAGCGGAAAAGAACGACGTCGCCGTCCTTCATGACGTATTCCTTGCCTTCCGAACGCACCTTGCCTTTTTCGCGCGCGCCCGTAAGTCCGCCGCACTCTAACAGGGTTTCCCATTCGACGACCTCGGCGCGGATAAATCCTTTTTCAAAATCGGTGTGGATTTTGCCCGCCGCCTGCGGCGCTTTCGTGCCCCGTTTGATCGTCCAAGCGCGGGTTTCCTTTTCGCCCGCCGTGAGGTAGGAAATGAGCCCGAGCAGGGAATAGGATGCGCGAATGAGTTTATTCAGTCCGCTCTCCGTAAGCCCGAATTCCTCCAAGAAGATCGCTCTGTCCTCTTCCTCCATTTGCGAAAGCTCTTCTTCCGTTTTGGCGCAAATCACGATGACGCCCGCGCCGTGCTGTTTGGCGTAATCCTTTACTTTGCATACGAGCGGAATTTCTTCCTCGCCCGCGCCCATATCCTTTTCCGAAATGTTGGCGCAGTAAATGACGGGCTTATAGGAGAGCAGGAACAAGTTCTCCATCAACGGAATTTCTTCGTCGGTAAGGGGGAAGCAATTGGCGGGCTTCTCCTGTTCCAAGTGCGCGGCGAGCTTATTTAAAAAGGCAAACTCTGCCGCCGCCGCTTTGTCCGCACCGCCGCGCGCCGCGTTCTTAATGCGGTCCTGCCGCTTTTGCACCGCTTCGATATCGGCTAATATCAACTCCAAATTGATGGTTTCGATGTCGCGCACGGGGTCTACGCCGTTTTCGACGTGCGTTACGTTTTCGTCCTCGAAGCACCGCACCACGTGTACGATGGCGTCTACCTCGCGGATATGCGAAAGGAACTTGTTGCCCAAACCTTCGCCGCGGCTGGCGCCCTTTACAAGCCCCGCAATGTCTACGAATTCGATGACGGCGGGGGTTACTTTTTTACTCGAATACAGGGCGGCGAGCTTATCAAGCCGTTCATCCGGAACAGCCACCATGCCCACGTTGGGCTCTATGGTACAAAAGGGATAGTTGGCGGCTTCCGCGCCTGCGTGCGTTATGGCGTTAAACAGCGTGGACTTTCCTACGTTGGGCAGTCCTACCACTCCGAGCTTCATGTTGTTCTCCTTATCGTCGGGTTTTGCCGACCTCTTGTCCCATTATATAATAAATCAGAAAAAACGGCAAGTCTTTCATTTGCCAAACGCGGAAAAATGTGATAAAATATCAAATGAAAATAGTTGAGGTCGGTGTATTATGGACTACAAACGGTATATTGCTGAAAAGTTAAAAATAGAGGGAATGAGCACGGAGGAGATTGCCGAAGCCATTTCCATTCCGCCCGATACGCAGATGGGGGACTACGCGCTTCCTTGCTTTAAATTCGCAAAGCTGTTGCGCAAAAGCCCCGTGCAGATTGCAGAAGGGTTTGCGGCGGAAATTCCTACGGACGGCGTGATCCAAGAGGTTTCCGCATTAAACGGCTATCTCAATTTCAAAATCAACCGCAAGGGACTTTCCGACGATACGCTTAGCCGTATCAAGAAGGAAGGCAAGTATTACGGCGCATCCAACGCGGGCGCGGGAAAGGTCGTGTGCATCGACTATTCTTCCGTGAATATCGCAAAGCCCTTTCATATCGGGCATTTGTCCACCACCGTGCTCGGCGGCGCGCTTTACCGCATTTTTAATTTCCTCGGCTATCACGCCGTAGGCATCAACCACCTCGGCGATTACGGCACACAGTTCGGCAAACTCATATGCGCCTATAAGCATTGGGGAAACCGTGCGGACGTGGAGCGCGGCGGCATTCACGCCGTAAACGAGCTTTACGTGCGCTTCGAGAACGAGGCTTCCGAAGAGATGCAAAAGGAAGCGCGCGAGTATTTCCGCCTCATCGAGAACGGCGACAAAGAGGCGAACGATCTGTTCGAGTGGTTCAAAAAAATCACGCTTGCCTACGTGCAGAAAATTTACAAGCGCTTGCAAATCAGCTTCGACAGCTATTTGGGCGAGCGGTTCTATACCGATAAAATGCAGCCCGTCGTGGACGAGCTGAAAGAAAAGGGCTTGCTTACCGAGAGCAACGGCGCGCAAATCGTCGACTTGGAAGCGTACGGCATGACGCCCTGTCTCATTCTGCGCTCGGACGGCGCGTCCCTGTACGCCACGCGCGATTTGGCTGCCGCCATTTACCGCAAGAACACCTACGATTTCGAGCGGTGCTTATACGTCGTTGCTTATCAGCAGAACTTGCACTTCAAGCAGGTGTTCAAGGTGTTGGAGCTCATGGGCAAGGAGTGGGCGAAGGACCTTTATCACGTCGCCTACGGCATGGTCTCTTTGGAAGACGGTTCCATGTCTACCCGTAAGGGCAAGGTGGTGTGGCTGGAAGACGTGATGGAGCGCTGCGTAGACAAGGCGTATAGCATCATTTCCGAGAAAAACCCCGCGCTCGAAAATAAGCGCGACGTGGCGGAAAAAGTGGGCATCGGCGCCGTCATTTTCGGCGCGCTCTACAACAGCAAAATTAAGGACATTACGTTCTCTTACGATAAGGTACTTAGCTTCGACGGGGAGACGAGCGTTTACGTGCAGTACACTTGCGCGCGTGCGGCTTCCGTGCTGACCAAGGCGGGCGAGTTCAAGCAGAAAGAGCGTTACGATATCGAGCCCTGCGCGCAGGAGTTCGAGCTCTTGAAAGCGCTTGCCGACTTCCCCGAAACGGTTGCGGCGGCGGCTAAGGCGTACGAACCCAGCTTTGTTGCGCGCTATGCGGTGGATACGGCGCAGAAGTTTAATAAATTCTATATCGACTGTAAAATTTTGCAGGCGGAAGGCGAACTGAGAGAATACCGCCTTGCGCTCACGAAAGCGACACTCAGCGTTCTTAAAAACGCGTTGGGATTGCTCGGAATCGGCGTTCCCGAACAGATGTAAGGCGTACTATGACGAAAGCAGTTTTATTCGATTTAGACGGAACTCTTCTCGACACGCTCGACGACATTACGGCGCGCGTCAACGAGACGTTGCGTACGTTTTCCTATCCCGAAATTTCGCGCGAGAAGGTGCGGGGGTATATCGGCGACGGGGCGCGTCAGCTTGTGGAGCGTGCACTTCCGCACAATGCCGACAACATAGACGAATGCTTTGCGTTTTTTAAAACGCATTTCGCGAACAGTGACAACGCGCTTACGAAGCTGTTTGCGGGCGAAGAGGAAGCGCTTGAAAGCATGCAGGCGCGGGGGCTGAAGCTTGCAATCGTAACCAATAAAACGCAGGCGGCTACCGATCGGCTTGTCAAGCAGTTCTTCCCTAAAATCAACTTTGCGTTCGTGGGCGGCGACAGCGGGAATTTTCCCTGCAAGCCCGATCCTACGCTTGCAATGTTTGCGGCGCTCTCCATGCGCGTTTCGCCCGCCGAATGCCTTTTTGTGGGAGACGGCGAGACGGACGTGAAGACGGCGCTTCGTGCGGGAATGCGCGGCGTTTCCTGCCTTTGGGGGTACCGCACGCGCGAACAGCT
Source organism: uncultured Clostridia bacterium (assembly GCA_947177495.1). Taxonomy (GTDB): domain Bacteria; phylum Bacillota; class Clostridia; order Christensenellales; family Borkfalkiaceae; genus Gallimonas. Next base: position 1,420 of record CAMWUS010000090.1, on the reverse strand, counting down.
AGAAAAAGCGGGCGCGACGGAGTTTGCGGAGAGCTTTGCGGAATTGGAAAAATTTCTCTGAAATTATTGTGAAAAGGATTGATATTCAGTCTTAATTTTGGTATAATATTGCCGTGCCGAAAAGCACGGTAAACATAAAGGAGATTATAAATATGAAAAGATGTGCAGTATGCGGTGAAATCGTTGAAGACGGCGTAGACGTATGCCCCGTTTGCAAGGCGAAGAAGTTCGAACCGATTGCGGAAGAGGGCTTTGCTTGCGAGCATCACGTAGGCGACGGCAAGGTTGAAGACGCAGAGGTTATGGCGGGACTCAAAGCGAACTTCGAGGGCGAGTGCTGCGAAGTTGGTATGTATCTTGCTATGGCGCGCGTTGCGGAGCGCGAGGGCTATCCCGAAATCGCGGAAGCATATAAACGTTATGCGTATGAAGAAGCGGAGCACGCAAGCAAATTTGCGGAGCTTTTGGGCGAAGTGGTTACGCCTTCCACCAAGAAGAATTTGGAGCTTCGTGCGGCGGCGGAAACGGGCGCATGCGCAGGCAAGTTGGAGCTTGCAAAACGTGCGAAGCAGCTCGGCTACGACGCGATCCACGACACCGTTCACGAAATGGCAAAGGACGAAGCTCGCCACGGCGCAGGCTTCAAGGGCATGTTGAAGAGATACTTCGGCAAATAATTACATAAGGACAAAGGGAGAACGTTTGCTCTCCCTTTTGTATTAAATTGTAATTAAAAAAACAAGGAGTTAATATGAAGAGAATACTTTCTGTTTTGGCTTCCATATGCTGTTGCCTTGTCTTGGGCTTGGCGTTAGCCGGTTGCGGGACGGTTGCAGTGGAGGAAGTCAAATTCGATAAAGAGGAAGTTACACTTTCCAGCGGCGGAAGTACGGAAGTCGTTTACACGGTGACGCCCGAAGACGGGAGTATAGCATTTGAGATTGTTTCGGAGAAGAAATCGTCGGAAAGGGTGTTTACCTACACGGTAGGAAACGGGACGGTAACAATTCAAGCGAAGAGTGCGGGCACGGAAACGTTGCGGATTCGTGCGAAATCGGATGATACCGTTTATGCCGATTGTAAGGTAACGGTAGGGCTGCCGAGCGGTTATACGGCGTACCGTAAGGACGACGTTAAAATGGTATATCCTTCGACATGGACCAAATATCCGATGACCGGCGTGGAAATGATGTACATGCAAGGAAGCAGCAATATTACTCTTACAAGCGAAAATAAGAATACCGCTATTCTTTCGGCAAGCGCCGACACGTTTAAAGCGACGGTAGAGAATACGTATAAAGCTTTGGGATTAAGTATAAGCAATTTAGAATGTACGGTTGAAAAATATGACGACGACAAAGCGCTTCGCGTGGATTACAAATACGTTTTGGCGGGAGTACCAACCAGTCAGGTGCAGCTC
>CAMWUS010000089.1 GCA_947177495.1 uncultured Clostridia bacterium | reverse complement strand
CTCGTAAGCTTGTTCGTTATGGATTCCGAAGAGGAGTCGATGCTAAGATTAATTCCCATTATCTTAGCTTCCGTTGCCGGCTTTTTCTACGTGGCAATTTTGTTTTATCATCTCTGGTACTGGAAATATACCAAGCACGTTTTCGTAACAAATGAGGGGATTTGGATTGCAAGTTGCAGTACTTTCTGGTGGCGCGGCGCGCCCGATTACGCGGGCAGAAGGCGTTTGCTTGCGCCCTCGTGGTCGCTGTACGGCTGGGACGAACTGAAAAGCGTTTCCAAAACGGACGATACCCGTTCGGGAAGTAAATTGGCAAACTTTTTTGACGACTTTGACAACTTTGTAAGCAAGTCGCGCAACCATACTTCGCTGTATATGAAGAGGTGGGACGGCGTAGAGCGCATTGACGCAATCAAAAATTCGGACGCGGAAGAAATTTTAGAATACGCGAAAACACAGAAGAAATCCCGCAAAAGAAAAGCAAAACAAGAGCCTAAAGATATCATCGAAGAATAGAGAACGCGCCGTTCAATTTGAACGGCGCGTTCGGTTTTATTGATTTTTTAATGGCGTACAGCGGTGCAAAATGTAACTCTTTTCGTTCGAGTGCGCAATTATAATTTCTTGCCCCTCGTAAAAATGCGGGTCATCCGTGTAATATCTGTGCTTGTAATGCGCTTCTTTTCGCTGCATATTCTCGTCGTAATATGCGTACGTGAGCGACACGTGCGCGCACCTTGGAGCGCTGTCGGAATCATATTCCTGTGTTGTGGCTAACGACACGATAACGCCGTTGGTTACACGCATGGAAAGTACTTCCTTTTTAAGCCGTCTTGCACGAACGGTATAGGCTGTAGCAAATGCAACCGCGGCGGCGAACATGACGCATACCATCGCGGTTATCATCGTGTATGTTGATTCCGGTACGCTTTCAAACGTACCCGCGTTCAGCTTGCCTATCGTTATTGAAACAAGCAGAAAGGCGAAAAAACTTGAAAGCCCAAGAAAGAACGCGGGCAAAACAGAGGTTTTGCCTTCAACGGTAATTTTCTTGCGCGGGTTAAGCTTTATTTCTTTTGCCTGTTCTATGCTAATATCTATCTTGTTTTCCGGCTCTATTTGTTTTGCAAGTATGCCGTTGTGCGGCGCGCCCGAACCGTTGTCAAACGGTTCGTATCCTAAATCGATAAAGGTTTGTTCGGACTTCTCCGTTTGCAGTGCGAAGAGGTAGGGGAGATCTTTTTTCGAAGCTCTGCGTTCAAGCGCGTGCGAAAGCAGCCTGCACGCTTTTGCGTATTCGTTACCTTCTTGCACGAGAAACAAGCCAATATTACCCTCTTTGTCCATACCCGCCAAGCCGATAACTTTTTCGTCCTCTATTGCAAGTATCGTGTAAGTTTTTTTAATAAGACTTTCAAGCTTTATTCTCTCGGGGTAGCCGAATTCAAACTGTTTGGCGATATCGAAGAATATGTCGGACGGCAAATCAACCATGTTCGGTAAATTCTTTAAAATATCAACAATCTGTTTGTAATATTCCGACTTGTAGCTTAAAGTATTCATAATTTCATTTTAGCAATTATTATTCAATTTGACAAGGGCTTTAAGCAATAATTCGTTCTAAATATTCGTCGGGAACGTTAATTCTCAGTTATACTTTAAAAAATTAAAAGATGAGTTTATTTTTTTAGCGTTGGTGACCCTGCCGGGAATACTTCGCCCCTTCGGGGCTTGTGCCGCCTTTGGCGGGGCGAACCCGCCGAGTTCGAGCGACAACACAAAATAAAACACAGTCAAGTTCGACTGTGTTTTGTTTTGGTGAACACGTAACCACCTCAACTGAACACTTTCTTATTTGAAAGTCGTATGCACGGCAAGTGCGGCATAATGTGCTTTGCGCCGCAAATAGCTGGAGTTGGTAAAGAGATGATGTAATAAACTGTTTACCCATTTCCAATCATAACCTAATCAAGTTGGATTGTCGTACATAAATAGGATAAACGGCAAAGGCGGGTAGAGCCACAACACTCTATCTGCCTTTTTTATGCGCAATTCTCTTGAAAATTATTAAGGGACATGATATACTGTTATGTGAAAATAATATAAAATTTTGTGTAAACAAGCGAATGACAAACAAAATAAGTGAAACAATTAAAAATTTAAGAAAAACGGCGAAATTATCACAGGTAAAGCTGGCAGAAAAGCTCAACGTGCATGCGCAAACCATTTCAAAATGGGAGCGCGGTATTTCCGAGCCCGATATTTCACAAATGAGTGAGCTTTCGGCGGCGCTGAATATTTCGCTTGAAAAATTATTCGGTTGCGAAGAGGGTGAGCACACCTTTACGGGGGATTTTTCTGCGGAAAAATTAGGAGAGTATATCTCCTTTTTGCGCACGCAGATAAACGAAAGCCAACAACAGCTTGCCGAGGTTTGCTCCTCTTCCGCAGACGCGGTGTCGCGTTGGGAGAGAGGTGTAACATGTCCCGACGTAAACAGTTTAATAATTCTTGCCGAGCATTTTAACACGCCGATTTCCAAGCTGTATTATGCGGTATCCGACGAGGTTATAACGCCGAGGGTAATCAAAGGAAGTAAAAACCGCAAAACGATAATCGGATTGTCAAGCGCGCTTGCTGTAGCAACTGCTGCCGCAGCAACGATTTTGACTGTTTTTTTAATAAAACAACCGAACGCAGAACAACCCGTTCCGGTGACTATAACGGTAGACGGGATAGAGCAAACGGTAAATCAAAACGATTGGTTTATGCCACAGGCGGGAAATAGAACGGGTTACGACTTTATCGGTTGGCGCGATGCGAATGGAACCGACATAGCCGTACCCCATAAAGTAACCGAAGAAATCGAGCTATATTCAGTTTATGCGCCTCATGAATATACGGTAAATTATTGGTTAAACGGTGGGAGTTTTCAGGAATCGGTGAGTAATATTTTTACGTTAGAGTCGGGTGATCTGGATTTGCCTATTCCTAAAAAGGAAGGCGCAGTATTTGGCGGATGGTATTTGGTACCTGATTATTCCGAGGACGCTGTAACGCAAATTACGTGTGAAGCCGAAAATGTTCATCTGTATGCCAAGTGGGATAATATTTTCTATACGGTAACGGTTGACGGCGCGGAGCAATCTATCGCGCAAGGCGAGTGGTTCACGCCGCAGGCGGAAAATAGAACGGGTTACGACTTTATTGGTTGGCACGATGCGGATGGAAATAGTGTAACCGCTCCCTATAAAGTAATTGAAGATTGCACTTTTATTTCCGTATTTTCGCCGCACGAGTATGAGATTGAGTATTGGCTGAACGGCGGCGTTTTCGGAACAGCGGAGGTGCAAACCTCTTTCACCGTGGAGAGCGGAGTGGTGGAACTGTCCGTTCCCGATAAGAACGGCGCGGCGTTCGAAGGTTGGTTTTTAACCGACGATTACAGCGGCGATGCGGTTATGCAAATTGCATGCGAGGCAAAAAATGTGCTGTTGTATGCCAAGTGGAGCGACCAAACGTATACCGTGCGTTACAAGCTGAACGGCGGAATTTTATACGAGAGCAATCCCGAAAGCGTGACGATTGCGGATGAAGTTGTACTAAACAATCCGCTGCGCGAAGGATACCGTTTTTTGGGATGGTACGATGCGCAGGAAGGTGGTAACCGCGTTACGGCTGTAGGCGGTGGAAATGCCAAAAATCTTACGTGCTATGCTCAGTGGCAAAAAAGCGAGGCGATATTTACGATCGACTATGTGCTGAACGGCGGAACACAAGGAATCGGTAATCCCGACCGCGTGAAGGTGGGTGAGATGATTGTGCTCTCCGAGCCGACCAAGCACGGGCATGCGTTTATTGGGTGGAATTTGTCGGCGGACGGCAAGGGCGAGTTCGTTACCAAAGTTTACGGCGAGGACGAAAATATTACGCTCTATGCCATATTCGAGCCCAAACAATACTTGATTCGCTACATATACGAGGGGATGTACCTGACCGAAGAAGTAAACCCCAACTACATTATTTATGAAGAGGATTTGCATATTGCGCTTATTCCCGTCTATCGTTACGGTTATGATTTCTTGGGTTGGTTCGACCACGAGGAGAGTGGTAGTCTGATAGAGATTATCGACAGCGAAAACGTGACGGAAATTCCTACACTGTACGCACATTTCTCAATTTATACCTATCAGATAAAATTGGACGGCAATGGCGGTTCGTTTGCGACGCCCGAAGGAGTGCGCGAAGCGTATTGCTATACGTTGCCATTTAACGGCAGTTTAACTTTGCCCGAGGGATATCGCGAGGGCTACGACTTCCTCGGCTGGAAAGATTCTGCGGGGAATTCGGTAGAGAAATTAAATATACAGAATATAGCGAACATGACGCTTACGGCATTCTGGTTGGAACAGAACAAGCAGTATTCGATTACGCTTGAACCGAACGGTGGAACAGTAGACGGTGGAAATATACGCAAGGTGGACAACGGCGATACAATCATTTTACCCGTTCCAGAACGCAACGGTTATTTGTTCCTTGGCTGGAACGATAAGGCGGACGAGAGCGGCGAGTTCCACAATTTAACCAAATCCGATTGGCAGGACGATATTACGCTATATGCCGTATGGCAGGAAATTAAAACAAACGGCAGCAGCGAATTCTTTGAGTACACGAAGGGTGCGGAGTCGGTTACGATAACCAAATATCTCGGTGAGAGCGGGGAGAATATAAATGTCGTCTATCCTGCTCTGATAGAGGGGCTTCCCGTGAAGGCAATAGAAGGGAAGTTAAATCGTCATAATAGCACTTCGACCAGTTTGCGCAACACGTTCCGTTCGGTTACTATTCCGGAAGGCGTAGAGGAAATAGGTAAAAATGTATTTTTCGCGTTGGATATTTTGCAGCCGATTGTAATCCCTGCAAGTGTGTTAGAAATCGATGAGAATTGTTTTCGCGGCACTTGTGCGGAAATTTACTTTGCGGAAGGCAATTCAATAGAAAAGATCAACAAAAACGTTTTTAACGAAGCCAACATTGCAAATGTTATGACTTTGCCTGCAACAGTAAAGACGATAGAACAAAATGCTTTTTACGCCGCTAAAATGGGCGGGCTGGTTCTGCCGGAAGGGTTGACAACAATTATGGGTTCAGCAATGTTTTCCAGCAGCTTGGGCGATATTTATTTGCCTACGTCGGTAACATATGTCGGGCAGTATGCGTTAGATGGTGAAAAATGTAATGGAAAAGTGTTTACCTCCCAGTCAAAAGCGCAGATTTCGGTAATATTTCCGTCTCAATGGTATGTGGGACCTTCGTCAAATATTATTTATAACCATACTGCCCACAATGTCACGCTGAAAGATGGAGATTGGACAGAAAGTTACAACGAAAAATATGTTGTATTATCACAGCGGCAGAAGGAAGGGTATCGTTTTTTGGGTTGGCAGAATGAAAGCGGTGAATTTGTGAGTACTGTGTTCATACCGTCGCAAGACATAGTTTTAACTGCCGCATATGAAGAAAAAACGGATTGCGACGGGCGTGCACGGGATTCTGCGATTTCCATAAAACCGAATGAATCGTTCCAAATGGTTTGCCGCAGCGGAGACACGTTTTACTGCTCTTTGGAGAGCGTGACAGATATTTCTTGTGTTTGCAAAATATCTTATAAATCTCCTGCTGCGCCGGGATATACAACCGGCAGTACCGATTATCTTGTGTGTAGCAATGATTTTAAATTCAATACGGCGTTCGACTATACCGTGGGCAATATTCTTACGTTCAAAGTTGACGGGATACCTAAACCTTTAATCATCACAATTACCTTTCTTTCAGTGTAAAATTCAAAATCGTACAAAGCCCGTGCAAAGGCATACAATGTCTTTGTAACGGGCTTTTTTCTTATCTAAAAACCCAAACTAAGCGAAAAATGCGGGAAATTCAGCCAAATTTGCGGGCGAATCCGCGAACGAGGCTGAACAAAAGTATGTCAGAATGTGCTACAATACGGGTAGTTGCAACAGGGAGTAGCTACCCTAAAAAT
>CAMWUS010000088.1 GCA_947177495.1 uncultured Clostridia bacterium | reverse complement strand
ACTCTGCACAAAACTGATTGCAAAAAAATGCAAGCTGGTGCTTACCTCTTTTCCTGAAACCGCGTCGCTCTTCCCCAACGGAAAATGCGTCGGGTCACCCATTCGGCGGGAGATTTTAAACGGAGAAAAGAGCCGCGCCATGCGGAAATTCTGTCTGCCCGCGGGACTGCCCGTGTTGCTCGTTTTGGGCGGAGGAAGCGGTAGCCTTGCGTTAAATAACGCTATCCGTAACAACCTGCCCGCGCTTTTAAAAAAATTCCGTATCCTTCACCTATGCGGGAAAGGAAATCTGCTCGACAATCCCCCCGAGGGATACGTTCAGCGGGAATTCGAGACGGATATGGGAAGCGCGTACGCCTGCGCCGACATTGTACTTTCCCGTGCAGGAAGTAACACCGTATTCGAAATTCTGGCGTTGAAAAAGCCTGCCGTGCTCGTTCCGCTTGAAAAGAATTCGCGCGGTGACCAACTTGAAAACGCCCTCTACTTCGAAAAGCGAGGGCTGTGCGCGGTACTGCGCGAGGCGAACTTAAACGAGCTTCCCACTACGCTTTGCCAAACGGTTGCAAATGCCGTGCTTGCCGCAAAGCTTAAAGACGCCGACATTCGCAACGGTACGCCCGCTATCTTGGAACTCATAAAGTCCATTATTTAAGTGTTAGGCGCAAGCGTATAGCCGTTGCCGAAGATGTCCGCCTGCAAATAAGTATCGGGCACCTTGCCGAGCAACACGCTCTCGCAGATGAGCACTTCGGTAAGCGAGGCGAAATTGCTCGTGCCCGACGGCATGACGATAGAGATGTCGGCAACGATTTCCAAATAAATGGAATGCTTGGTTTGGTTGATACCCGCCGTTTCGAACTTACTCACGAAGCGGCACGCCACGTTGGAAATAGGAATGATTTTAATTTGAATTTTCGGTCCGAAGCCCGCCCAAGCCTCCACGCCCGACAGCGCGCCGAGCGGGATTTCAATTCCCCCTTCGCTCATCGTTTGCAAATTTTGCTGTGACATATAGGCGGTATCGCGTGCGATACGGTTAATTTGCAGAGAGTTGGAAGTAATGGCGAGGACGTTCCCTTCCGCGTCCCGTTCCACCGAAACGAGATCCTCGTAACGGATATGGTCGGACAAGGTATAGTAAATTGCGTCGTTTACGGCGACGGTGGTTATAGAGCGCATACTCGCCTCGGAAACGGACTTTAATACTTCCGTTACGTTGCGGTGAATAAGCACGACGATACCGATAAGGAGAAACGCGATGAGCGCAACCACGACGGCGATACGCTTTCGCTTTCCCCTCGAAAGAAACTTTTTCACACCGTATTTTATGCGTACGAAAATGCCGATATGAGTTTGTCCAAAACTGCGTCCCGCAAATTCAAGAACGCGAACGGAAATCCGTTCGCGTTCTATCTTTTATCGGTTGTAAGGTATTCCGTCAATTCCGATTAGGTATCGGATTCGTAATGACAGTCGGAATACTGTGTGGGGGGCATAGTTTCGCCCTCGCCCACGTAAATGGTATTGATGACGTTGCCGTGCCCGTCGATTACCTTGTACGAGCCCGTCTTAGGACAAACGTCGCCGCAATTTAATCTCATTGTTCACCTCCGATACTTTTAGCTTGCGCAGGTTTGCGCGTATTATGCACGGAGGCAATTCTTAGAAGATTTGCAATGCGTTGAGCCAAAAGCAGGTGAGCGACAGTAAGACAAGGTACAGCGAAAACCATTTGTAGTTGCCCTTTCCGATAACTTTCAGCATTACCTTAATGGCGAAAAACCCCGAAACGGCGGCGAACACCACGCCGAATAGCATACCTACAATTTCGTTGAAACCGAACGCAAGCGCGCTCCCCTCTTCGGGAAAAATCACGTCTTTGAGTTCGAGGACGAAGCCGCCCAAGATGACGGGGATACTCATGAGGAAAGAAAACTTTGCGAGCTTTTCGGGCTTTGCCCCCGCAAACGTGCCCGCCGCTATGGTGGAACCGCTCCGCGAAATGCCTGGAAACAGCGCCAACGCCTGCATGAAGCCCATAGCCGAAGTGTTTATCCAATTAAGTTCCGCGTGCTTTTTTCTGTGCGTTGCAATCAGCTCCGTGCAAAGCAGCATGAGCGCGGTGAACGCAAAACAAATGGCAAGATAGAATATACCCTTCGCACCCGCAAACGCGGCATCGATTTTGTCGTTAAACAGTAGCCCGATAATTGCCGCGGGGATAGTTGCCACGACGAGCATGAAAAGCGTTTTAAACGGCTTGCGGAACAGCTCCCGAATATCCTTGCGGAACACCACGACGACGGCGATCAGCGTACCGACGTGCAACATGATGTTGGTGAACGTCATAGACCCGTCGCTGACGTTAAACCGCAAGATGCGCTGTAACAGCGATAAATGCCCACTAGAAGAAACGGGCAGGAACTCTGTGAGTCCCTGCACCGTGCCTAATATGATTGATTTCCAAATAGCTTCCCAAAGTCCCATTTAAACCACCGATTACAAGTTGTCAAGCTCGAACAAATCGGAATAACGGTCCTCGTAAACGGTTGTGCAAGTGGAATTGCTGTATGCGCTCAAAATTTCCGCTTGCTGGTTGGAGCTGTATGTTTCCACAACGGAGGATTTCATTGCCTCGTAAAAGTTATACGAGAACGTTCCTTCCGTCGTCATTTCATCTGCCTTGAACATGAACGGCGTATCTTTATCGAATACGAACGTGCAATAGATGATGTGCCAACCGTAATCGGAAGGAGCTACCACGTAGCTACCCGCACCCTGACTGCACGCTTTCTGCGCCGCATATTCAAACTCGCTTACGAAGCTCGTCTTGCCCGTTACCACGGAATAACCGTAATAAGGATTCAAGCCTGCCGTATCGGTATTATATGCAAAGGAAAGCTCGTTTACGATAGAGAACGCTTTATTTTCATCCGTTCCGCTGACAAAAATTTTGTCTACGTCGTAATCGGCGATATCTACCTTGCCCTCGTAATAGACGAAGCTCGAATAGTCTACCTTGCCTTCTGCGATATTGCTATCCTTATAATAAGCGGCGATGTTTCTGTCGTAATAGTTTTCAACCTTCGTGCCCGTTGCAACGGTCTTGCCGAATGCGGCGTTGAGATAGCCTTCCATTTCGGTCATGAACTCGTCGATATCGATTTTGTTGGGTTTGATGATATAGTCGCCGTCGTCGTTTTCGGTAACCGTACCGTTATAGGTGTACTTGCCGTAATACTTGGTCATGGGCTCGTACTTTGCGTTACCCGTAAGGTTATCCTCAAAGAAGAGATAAGTGCGGCTTGCGTTGCCGCCCGTGTAAGCGTCGTTAATCACCCCGTCATACTTGAAGCCGTGGTCGGTTTCGCCCGTGAACCAGCTTGCGCGTTGGTCGGTTGCCCGCACGTCTTTCAAGAGCTTGGCGCGCTGTGCAAACGAATTGCCGTTGGTGTCGCCGTAGTCCGCATTGAAAGCGTTAAGCTTCGCCGTTTGCGTTTTGCTGAACGGAAGCAGAATATTGATAACGTAACCGTACTTATGCTCCCCGGTTGTTTGAGGTGCTGCAAGCAAGAAAGAAGTATCCGAAACGCTGTCGAGTTTCCCCTCGAACGTCGCTCTTCCGCCCTCTGCGTTAAATGCGTCGATCTGGTCGGCACGCAGTGTTTCATACTTCTCACTGAGATATTCCGCAGACAAGCTTGCTGCTGCGATGCGCTCGTACAAATCGGACAGCTTGTTGATGATTGCTCTCTCGTAGGCGGAAACCAACTCGATTTTAAAGTAAGTGAGCCCTTCGAAATCCGTCGTGTCTTCGTCGCTGAACAACAAATCGTTCTGGCGAAGGCTTGCAAGGAATTTGTTGTACGCCTTTTTGCGCGTATAGGGCGAAGAGTCCTCTACCGTTTCGTAAGTGCCGCAAGAGGAAGCCACACCGCCTTTGCTCGCGTCGCCTACCGCCGTGTAGATTTTGTAAGCCTCGTCGTAATAGTCGCTGTTGGAAGCATTTACGCCGGAAGGCAGGGTGCGCACCGTCGTAGAGGACGAATCGTCGCCGTCTGCGTCGATGATAGATTTTTCCTGCGAATCCAAGGTGTTGTTAAACAGCACGCGCGTTTTGTAAAGCGCCTGTTTTACTTCGTCTTCGTCGAGGAAATACGCAAGTCCCGCAAGCTTCTCGTCGAAATCCGTCTTTCCCGCAACGGCGGCTTGATAGCCCGCCACAGTGCGGCCGTCCGGCGCGTATTTGAGAATAAACGCCATAGCGTACTGAATGGTAAGCTGACGGTTTACAAGGCTTTCGCTGATTGCCTTGAACGTATCTTTATAAGTCCAACCGTAAGAGCCCATTGCGGAATAACCGCTGGAAACGAACGACGCGATCATATCCCGCTTGATGATGCTCGCGGGTTGAATGACGTCTTTATAATCTTTAAACTCGCCCGTTTCGAAAATTTCGCTCTTGGTAATATCTACTGTAGCGATTGTCTGCGCGTAATCCTTGTGGGAATCCGTGGTGACGAGGTCGCACCCCGCCAGGGTGCCGCAAGCCAAAGTTGCCGCAACCGCAAGCGCTATTATCGCTGTCTTTTTCTTCTTCATGAAATCACTCCGATGCCGTGAATTAACTGAATGCGGAGAATCCCGCACCATGCTCTCATAACATTATAACTCATTTTTGCCAAACACGCAATTCTTTTTGCGTGCAAATCATGCAAAAGTTGCGGCAAATTTAAGAAATTTCGCCATTAGCAGTAATGTTTTCCCTCCGTCTGCCTGAGGAGCGAAACGAATTGCGGGTGCGCTCGTCATATCGATGGAAAGATAACGCCCGTATTTTTCCATTGCCGCAGTGAGAGAATCCGCCCCGAATGCTTTTATCGAGGCAAAGATAAGAGCGCCCCCCTTCTTGTCTACGGCGACCTTGGTAACGCCGAAACGGGCGGCGTAAGTCTTTAAAACCGCAATCACGAGCAAATTGCGCGTTTCCATGGGAAGCGGTCCGTACGCCTCTTCCATAGAGATGCACACGCGCTTGTAATCCGCCGCGCTTCTGATTTCGGCAATTTGTTTGTAGCAATCCATTCTGCCCGCGTTGGATTCCACGTAGGTCTCGGGAATATAGGCGGTGGCTTTGATGTCCAAATCCACGCTCTCCTGCTTCTCTCCCGTGAGCTCTTCTTTGAGGATTTTTGCATAGAGCTCGTAACCGACTTTATCCATATGCCCGTGCTGTTCCGCGCCGAGTACGTTCCCCGCGCCGCGAATCTCCAAATCGCGCATGGCGATTTTAAACCCGCTACCGAGCTCGGTAAACTGCATAATGGCTTTCAAGCGTTCCGCGGCAGTCTCCGTCATAATGCGCTCGGGCTTATAGGTGAAATAGGCGTGCGCAAGCCGCGCGCCCCGCCCCACTCTTCCCCGCAATTGATAGAGTTGGGAAATACCCAAGCGGTCGGAATCGACAACGATGAGCGTATTTGCGTTGGGCAAGTCGATGCCGTTTTCGATAATGGTGGTGGTAACGAGCACGTCGTATTCCCCGCGGTAAAAGGAGAAAACGTTCTTTTCGAGCTCGCTCTTTTCCATGCGCCCGTGCGCAACGGTAACGCGCGCTTCGGGCACGATTTGCGCAATTTGGTGCGCGAAAGAATGGATACTCTCCACGCGGTTATACAACAAAAAGATTTGTCCGCCGCGCGCGATTTCCCGCACACAAGCGTCGCGAATAAGCGCTTCCGTCTCCTCGGCAACGTAGGTCTGCACGGGCAGACGGGCGTTCGGCGGCGTTTGGATTGTGGAAATATCGCGGATCCCCGACAGGGAAAGATGTAAGGTACGGGGAATGGGCGTCGCCGTCATGGTCAAGCAATCCACGTCCCGCTTGTAATTTTTGATTTTTTCCTTATGTTCCACGCCGAAGCGCTGTTCTTCGTCGAGAATGAGCAAGCCCAAATCGTGGAATTTCACGTCCTTGGACAGCAGCCGATGGGTACCGATAATCAAATCGATTTCGCCCTGTTCGAGCTTTGCACGCGTTACCGTCTGTTCGCGTTCGGAACGGAAACGGTTTATCGCAGCGCTGCGAACGCCGAAGTCCGCCATGCGCTCTTT
>CAMWUS010000087.1 GCA_947177495.1 uncultured Clostridia bacterium | reverse complement strand
TCGATTTTATCGGCATTCTCTTTTAAAACGGAAGCGATATCCTTATTGATGAAGTCGCTGATTTTTTCTACGTTCGTGTTGTAACCGTCGAGCGATTTCTGCAATTCTTTGAGATTGTAGGAAGAGCGTTTTTCCGCAATCAGCGCATCGATGCGCGCAAGCTGATTTTGCGCGGTCTTTTCAATTTCGCTGAGCGAATCAATGCGGCTGACGACCTCGGAAAACCGCGAGGACATATTCTCTACGGCTTGCGCGTACTTCTCGCCCGAAGCCGCGTACTCTTCGATTCTTCTGCCCAACTCCTGCCCGCTCTTCGCCTGCGCGTTGATGGTAGCGTGGACCTTTTCAAGCTGATTTGCGGCATTCCCCGAAAAGCTCTTCATCAGGTTGTCGAGGTCGTTCCTGATTTCTTCATACGTCTTGCTTACCGAATGCAAGCTGTCCTGCAAAGGCGCAAGCAGGTTGCGGTACGCAATAAAACTTTCTATTAACTCTTGCATCGAATTTTCGCTCATTGTCTTTTCCTCTTGATATTAGCGTTTACGGCTTTGAAACTCGCCGCGATTTCACTGCTGTCTTTGTTAAGTGTGTCGAGAATGATTTTCTTTGCTACGTCGTTATCCTCTACCAAAGGATAGAACTTTACGATTTCGGGGTCGAGCACGCCGCCGCCCTGCATACAAGCATCCATCAGCGGGAACAGCGCCTGATCGCCCGAACGGGTGAACATTTCACGCGCCTCCGCATCCATGCCCTGCCGCCAATACTCTATGCCCGCGTCCCGTATCCTGCCGTATCGCAAGTACTGCTCGTGGACGGAGATATAAACAAGTTGTTTTCTGCGCAGTTCGTCCGAAGACAGCCTGTCCGCAGTGTTGCGCGCGTTCTCGTACTGTTCGAGCGAACAGAACTTTTCGATTCGCTCGATAAATTCGTCGTCGTCAATCTCCAACCTGCCTGCAATATCCTTTAAATACGCAAGCGCGCTTTCCTTGTTCCTGCGCTCGAAACACTCTTTAAACAACGGATTAAATGTTTCGGGATAGTCGGATTCGGCAACGAATAAATACTGCCTTGCACGAGAAATGCCGACGTAAAACAGATTGAAGTAATACCTGAAAACGGAATTTTCGTCGGCGGTCTTTCGATTCAGCGACATGTTGTGAAGAAACTTCCATTTGTCAGCGTTGTCGCTCAGTACGTCCGCAAGAATTACGGTATTTCGCTCCAAGCCCTTGGCTTCGGCTACGGTAAGGATTTCCGTCTTCCCCAAAACCTTTCTCAGCTGTTCTTTCTTCTTCTGCGAAGCCACGACCACAGTTACGTTTTCAAACCGCTTCTCGCCGAGGGAAGAAACGAAATTTTTATCCGTCACCAGCACCGCCGCGGACGGCAAGGGCGAAGCAACGCTTTCCCCCTTTAAAACGAAGCTGTGCGTGCCGAACCTCTGCATATTCATTTCGCCGAGCTTTTCGGCGATTTTTTCGATTACCTCGGTACTGCGGTAATTGTGCCTAAGCTCGTTTACGCCCGTAACGTCGCCGTACATTATGCGCTTTAAATATCCGAAATTGAAATACGACGGATTGATCATTTGCAGGGCGTCGCCCACGCAGAACAGTTTCATGCACAGCTTTTTCATCAGGCACAAATTAACCTGCGTGAAGTCCTGCGTTTCATCGATGACACCTACGGAATACTTGGGCGTTGAAACTTTGCTTAAAATTTCGCGGCTCATTAAGTTGTTGTCGGTATAGCCGTGCTTCTTTAAAAATTCGGCGTAGTCGGTTGCAACCGAATAGATTACGTCGCACTCGTTCCGCGTAAAGCTGTCTCGCCTCGCTTCCGCGTACTCCGCCCGCCCCATCATGTCTTGGGGAGAGTCGAGTTCGTACTTGCCGAAAATCATTCCGTAAATTTCTTTGTAAATAATTTCGGGCGCGATGTGCTTTATTTTTTCGAGCGCACCCGAAAGACGGTAATTTTTGCCCGTGCCCAAATACTCGTTTAAAAATACGCTTTCGCCCGCGACACGTTTCGCTTCGAAGGTTTCGGCATAGATATCCTCTATTAAGCGATAATCCACCTTTTCTTTCAAGAATTTGGCAATACGCTTTAATGCAGAAATAATTTCCCCGTCTTCGTCTACGGAAAATAATATGCCGAGCTTGTTTTCCACCGCCTTTTTGTGGTCAGAATCTAAGAACGAAACTCTTCCACTCTCATATGCGGAAATAAAATCGTCGATATTTTTTGTAAACAGCTCCACGCGGTTACGCGTTTCAGTCAACAAGCCGCGGGAAAAAGTCGTATACAGCACCGCCCCGCGATAGTTGCGGCAGGCGCAGTAAACGATTTTCTCAATACAAACGTTGGTCTTGCCGCTTCCCGCAACGCCCTGCACGAGCATGTTCGCGTCTTCCGTCTCCACGATTTTGCGCTGCGTTTCGTTGAGATCGGGAAAGTTGACAATACCGTCGGAACCCGACACGAGATACAATCTTGTCAAGTCCTCTTCGCGAACGGCATCGTTCGTTTCGTGCAAAACGAGCGTAATTTGGTCGTCCGCCGAAAGATACTCGCTCAGCCGTCTATCCGTTCCGCCCTCGGCAGAATTGGCGCTTAAAAATTTGTAGAATACGATATCGCCGTCGGACAGTCTGCTATCCCTCTTGCGGCGGAAGAAAAGCGTGTATAACTTGTCCTCCGTCTGCGCGGTACAGCAACCGTCGGGAAGCGCAATATTTTCGCGGAAGATACTTTCGGCGACACGGGAAATAAACGCGTCGATTGCAACGATTCTACGCGTTAGCGAAATAAAGCCCTCCGTCTTGTAGACTTTTCGGCTTGAAGATAAAGCTATCTTTTTTGTGTCTGCCGTAATTTTTTGTATCATAAAGCTATCAGCCCGTTGATATAATTGGTAAATTGCGCTTCGTCAAGCGGGAACGGCACTTTTGAAAACGCTTTCAGCCGTGTATCGGTAAACGTTCCCGTTGCCATGTCGAAGGATATAGGCGTGTTTTTTTGCGAATGCTGTGCGCGAATATCCGCCTCCATGCGCTGCTTTTCCGCTTGCTCGCTCCGCTCTTTCAACCGCTTTTCTATCGTCTTTAACGCGCGTTCCTTGTTCCTAAGCTGCGACCGCTCGTCCTGACAAACGACGACTAAACCCGTGGGCAAATGCGTGACGCGCACCGCCGTTTCCACCTTGTTAATGTTCTGCCCGCCTGCGCCCTGTGAGTGGAAAACGTCTATCTTAAAATCGCTCTCTTTCGCCGTTTCAACCCTTGCCGCAGGAGTTACGGCAAAGCACAGCTCTTCGCTCTTTGCTTGCGCGACATAGACTTTATGCGCCCCCGTTAAGGGCATCAGGCGCGTGATAACGTCCGCACCGTCCGCAATAAAGGAAATTTCTTGCACGAACCCGCCCTTTGCGGTTATAACCTTTTCGTCCTCTATCTTCGCGCCGTGCGACAACAAATCGGACTTGATAAGGGAAAACAAAGCAACGCCGAACTTGGACGAAGCTTCTTTCAATTTAAATTTGCAATACGCCCGCTCTTCCGCGTGCTTACAGCCAAGTGCATTCGAAAGCGAAGCGGATAAGCCCGATGCAATTCTTTTTAACGAAGAAATCTCTTTGTAAATTGCCGCGCGCTCCTCTTCGGCGCTTGCTTCGGACAGCATTGCAGAAAATGCACGTTCCTCTTCGAGTGCGGATTGCAGCGCGGATAGCTTGTCTTTAATTACTTTAAGCTCGTTGTACTTTGATAAAACGGACAAATAATACGCTTTGTCCGCCTGTACTTCGGGATATTCCAAAAGCTCTTGCGTTTCTTCAAAGCCCGCAAGCGCCCTTTCCGCCGCATCAATAATATCGCCGTAAATACCGTACATAAAATCATTATATCATATATTTGCAAGAAAGTCAAAAGCAGTTTAAAAGATTCGTCTAACCCATACAAAAAGAGAGGCGTTTGCCTCTCCTTTCATCAATCGCCGAGTTAAACTTCGGCGTTGCTTTTTACTTTCATGAGCCTTATCACTGCGGCGCGCTCGTTTTCGTCGAGCTTGCTCTTGATATACTTGATCGTTTCTTCAAGCTGAGGAATCATGACGTATTCCAGCGCGTTTACGCGGCGTTTGTTCCGCTCGATTTCTTCCGCAAGCATGCGCACCGCCTTTTCCGTTTCCGCAAGTTGAAGCATTTTGGGAAGCAGGGCTGCGACTTTGGTAACGGAATAGTCCGCTTCGCTGGTGATTTCGGGATAGGCGTAAGGAAGTCCGTCGGCGCTCTTTTCGTCCACGAGCTGAATTTGCGGCACTTCCACCCCCATGACGCTTTTCACCCCGCAGTCGGCTTTGACCGCAACCGACGGCATGGCAAAAGCCGTCTCCGCGCGGTATGCGGGCGTAACGGAGCGCGCAACGGAAAACTGCCTTAAAGTTTCGGAAAGTTCTTGTTCCACTGCGTCTCTAAGGCGTTTGTTTTCTTTTATGATAAGCGAAAAGCGGCGCACCATTTCATCGGATTTATCCTTTAAAAGTTTGTGACCGCGAACCGCCGTTGTAAGCCGCGCTTTCAGCTTTTTAAGCTCCATACGCGTTGGATTTACGTTAAGCCGTGCCAAATGGTTATCCTCGAATTATTTTAAATATTTATCGATATATTCCTGCCGAATACGTTTGAGTTCGGTTACGGGAAGAATTTTCAAAAGCTCCCAACCCGTATCGAGCGTTTCCTCTACGGTTCTGTTTGCATCGAAGCCCTGATTGATATACACCTTCTCGAAATTTTCCGCAAATTTCGCATACAGCTTATCGGTATCGGAAAGCGCGGCTTCGCCCAAAATGGCGGCAAGCTCCTTGCTCTCCTTTCCGCTTGCATACGCGGCGAAAAGCTGGTTCATAGTATCTGCGTGGTCCTCGCGGGTCTTGCCCTTACCTATACCCTTGTCTTTAAGACGCGAAAGCGACGGCAAAACGTCGATAGGCGGGTTTATACCCTTTTTATACAAATCACGCGAAAGCATTATCTGTCCCTCGGTAATGTAACCCGTCAAGTCGGGAATGGGATGCGTTTTATCGTCCTCGGGCATGGTTAAAATGGGGATTTGCGTGATAGAGCCTTCGCAACCGCGAATTCTGCCCGCCCGCTCGTACATGGTTGCAAGGTCGGTATAGAGATATCCGGGGTAACCGCGTCTGCCGGGGATTTCGCGCCGTGCCGCGGAAACTTCGCGCAAGGCTTCGGCGTAGTTGGTAATGTCGGTCATAATAACCAAGACGTGCATACCGCAGGTGAACGCGAGGTACTCCGCACAGGTCAAAGCCATACGCGGGGTGGAAATGCGCTCTACCGCGGGGTCGTTTGCAAGGTTGGTGAAAAGCACCGTTCTTTCGATTGCGCCCGTCTTTTTGAAGTCGTCTACGAAATACTGCGCTTCCTCAAACGTAATACCGATTGCCGCAAATACGACCGCGAACTTGCTTTCGCTCCCGCGCACTTTTGCTTGCCTTGCGATTTGCGCGGCAAGCTCCGCATGAGGAAGTCCGCTCATCGAAAACACGGGAAGCTTCTGCCCTCTTACTAGGGTGTTCAGTCCGTCTATCGCGGAAATACCCGTCTGAATAAATTCGTCGGGGTAGTCGCGTGCCGCGGGGTTGATAGGCTCGCCGTTGATATCCAAAACCTTATCGGGAATGACGGGTGCGCCGCCGTCGCGGGGATTGCCCATACCGTCGAACACTCTGCCGAGCATATCGCGCGAGCACGCGAGCTGTTGGCTGTGCCCCGTAAAGCGCGCCCTTGCGCCCGAAATCTGTAACCCCTGCGAGTTTTCGAAAAGCTGTACGACCGCTTTGTCGCGGTTGATTTCAAGCACTTTGCCGCGGCGGATACTGCCGTCGTGGCAGATAATGTCTACGAGCTCGTTATAGGTTACGCCCGCTACGCCGTCTACCACCATAAGAGGTCCGACGACTTCGCGAATGGTTTTGTATTCCTTAAACATCGTCCTCTCCTCCCTGACAAATCGCCTTAAATTCCGCGCTCATCGACTTTAAGATATCGTCGAATTCGGAAATGTTTTCTTCCTTGATATATTTGGCGCGCCCCAACCGTTCCTTGCTTTTGCTTGCAAGAATATCGTTAAGCGATGCGAACGAAGCCACCGCTTCCCTTGCGCGCGTATCGAATTCGTAAATGAGTTTAAGCATTAAGAACTGCTTCTTCA
>CAMWUS010000086.1 GCA_947177495.1 uncultured Clostridia bacterium | reverse complement strand
AAAGCAACACCGACGGTCACATTGATTGACTTTCTAAAAAGAATCGTATATAATAATACGGAAAATTTACCGAGGAAAATTATGAAACGGTTTTTTACAAGCGAAAGCGTGACGGAAGGACATCCCGATAAGGTGTGCGACCGCATTGTGGACAGCATTTTAGACGAGTTATTGAAGAAAAACAGCAACGCGCGTTCGGCAGTGGAATGCTGTGCGGCGTATAACACCCTGTTTATTACGGGGGAAGTTTCGGGCGCGGAAGTCGATTACGAGAGCATCGCGCGCGCCGTCATTCACGAAATCGGTTACGATTTCGGCGATTTCGCATGCGACAAATGCCGCGTATTACAGTACGTACACGGGCAGTCGGCGGACATCGCGCTTGGCGTAGACGCTTCGCAGGAGAAGAAAGCGGGCGGCGACGAGTACGATACAATCGGCGCGGGCGACCAAGGCTTGATGTTCGGCTATGCGTGCCGCGAGACGGAAGAACTTATGCCGCTTCCCATTATGCTTGCGCACAAGCTTGCAGAGGGGCTTACCGCATTGCGCAAGAGCGGCAAGCTTTCTTATCTCCGTCCCGACGGCAAAACGCAGGTCACCGTGGAATACGACGGCAAGCGCCCCGTGCGCGTTGATACGATCGTCGTTTCCACCCAACATACGGAAGAAGTGGGGCAGGAACAGATACGGCAGGATATCATAAAATATCTTGTGAAGGAGCTCGTTCCCGCACAACTTTTAGACGAAAACACAAAATACTTTATCAATCCCACGGGCAAGTTCGTCATCGGCGGACCCGAGGGGGACAGCGGCTTGACGGGCAGAAAAATCGTTGTGGATACCTACGGCGGGCGTTGCGCACACGGCGGCGGTTCCTTTGCGGGGAAAGACCCCACCAAGGTGGACAGGAGCGCAACCTATATGGCGCGCTATATCTGCAAAAACATGGTGGCGGCGGGGCTTGCGGACGAGATGGAACTGCAAATCGCCTACGCGATCGGCGTTGCCCGTCCCGTATCGATTTTTGTAGACACCTTCGGTACAGGCAAACTTCCCGACGATAGACTTGCGCAAATCGTGCAAACGGAATTCGACCTCCGTCCCGCGGCAATCATTTCCAAGCTTGGGCTTCACCGTCCCGTCTATGCGGCGACTTCCGCATACGGGCATTTCGGCAGAGAGAGCTTCCCTTGGGAAAAGGTAGACCGCGTAAAAGACCTTGCAAAGTACCTGAAAAAGGATTAAGCGGATTTATGAACAAAATCAAAACGGGGGCAAAGTCTCGGCGCAGTGCGGCGCGGGAAATCGCGTATATCGCGCTCAGCGTGTCGCTCATCACCGTTTGCGCCTGGATTTCCGTACCCGTGGCGGCAATTCCCGTAACCCTGCAAACCTTTGCGGTGGCGCTCATCGGTGCGCTGATGGGTTGGAAACGCGCGTTGGCGGCGGTTGCGGCATACCTCGTTATGGGGCTTGTCGGCATTCCCGTATTTACGGGCTTTAAGGCGGGTGTTGCAACGCTCATGGGCGCGACGGGCGGTTACATATTCGGCTTTGCGTTTTTGGCGCTTCTCCCCGCGCTCTTTAAAATGCTTCCCCTAAAAAACAAGTGGGGGAGAACGGCGCTCTTTTACGGGGCAAGCGTGTTGGGCATGGCGATATGCTATCTGTTCGGAACGGCGTGGTTCGTGCTCATGTACAAATGCACCTTTGTCTACGCGTTGACGGTTTGCGTTGTTCCCTACATTTTGCCCGATGCGGTGAAATTTGTCTTTTCATCTATCATTGCCGTAAGGTTGGAAAAGCAAATAAAATAAAGAATTTACAAACCCGAGGGAGCTCGGGTTTTTCTATTTATTTTATTTTTTTATGAAATATTCCGTATTTATTTGTGTAGACGATTGACATATTTGCGCGAATACGCTATAATACCTGCGGAGTTAGTTATGATTTACTTAAAAGATTTCAAACAAGGTAAAATTTTGTACGAAGCGCTCGACTCGGAAGTCCGCCTCGGAATTCTCGACGAGCTTCTGCAAAAGGGGGAACTCAATCTCGCGTATTTCGCAAAACGTTTCGACGTTTCCAACGGCGCAATCACCGCCCACGTAAAGAAGCTGCACGCGGCAGGGCTGATCGAAATTTCCACCTCTTCGGGAGTGCGCGGCACGCAGAAGATTTGCTCGCTCGCGACCGATAAAATTATCGTAGACTTAGTTAGCCGTCCGCAGACGGAAGGGCGCGTGGAATCGGCGCATATCGATATCGGGCACTACGCCGACTATTTCGTGCATCCCACTTGCGGGCTTGCCACCAAAGAACACGTCGTCGGTCGGTTCGATGATCCCGCGTGCTTCTCCTATCCCGAACGCATTAAGGCGGGCATTTTGTGGTTGGGGTACGGTTACGTAGAGTACCTCGTTCCCAACTATCTTCCCGCGGACGGAAGTTTGGAAGAGTTGCAATTCTCCTTGGAAATCGCTTCGGAAGCGCCGGGGTACGCAACCTTTTATCCTAGTGATATTCACTTTGCCGTGAACGGGCGCGAGCTTGGCATTTATACGAGCAAGGGAGAATATAATGACCGTGCGGGAACCTGCAACCCCTCTTGGTGGTATGGCAATTTGGGGCAGTACGGCAAAAAAGTAACCATAAGCGTAAACCGCGAGGGCTCGTTCATCGGCGGCGTAAAGACTTCGGACACCACGGTAGACGAGCTGAACATTAAAACGGGAAGCCGTATTCGGCTGAGAATTTCCGTTCCCGACAACGCGGAGAACCGCGGCGGCTTTACCCTCTTCGGGCGGGGCTTCGGCGATTACGACGAAGGTATTGTATGCAATTTCATTTGCAAGTGAGTGAGTTATGAGAGCGGGCGTTTCTACGGCTTCGCTCTTTTTACGTGTCAACACCGAGGACGCGCTCGCGCTTCTTGGGGAATGGGGCGTAAAAGAGGCGGAAGTATTTTTAACATCCTTTTGCGAATATAGCGAGAAGTTTGCGCGGCTACTCAAAACCAAGGCGCGGGGTATTCGCGTGAATTCCGTACACGCGCTCGGTACGCAGTTCGAGCCGCAGTTGTTTGCCGAGCATCCCCGTGTCGTAAACGACGCGTATACCTGGCTTAGGCAGTTCCTTGCTGCCGCTAAAATTTTGGGTGCGGACTATTATTCCTTTCATGGCTTGGCGCGCATGAAGCGTAGTTTTCGGGACGATATCCAAAAGCGTGCGGAAAAGCTCCGTGCCATTTGCGACGAGTGCGAAAAGTACGGCGTGAAGCTCTGCCTCGAAAACGTGGAGTGGGCATATTACAACCGCCCCGGAATTTTCCGAGCGCTCAAAAAGGAGTGCCCGTCATTGTTGGGCGTGCTCGATATCAAACAGGCGCGCATCAGCGGATTTGCGTATCAAGAGTATTTGGCAGAAATGGGGCAGTCGATCGCATACGTGCACGTAAGCGATATCGGCGCGGACGGGAAGATGTGTTTGCCCGGTCGCGGCATATTTAATTTCGACGAGTTGTTCGCCCGCCTCAGGGACGTCGGCTTTCAAGGGGATATTATTCTTGAAAACTACGGCGGAGATTACGGGGATTTGGGCGAGCTGAAAACGGCGTACGAGTTTCTTGCGGAAAAAGCGGAAAAATTTTCTTAGAACAGCAAAAAAAGCGTTGACACAGAGGGGCGCTTTTGCTATAATAATCGGGTAATAAGTGCTTCGGCGAAGGAGGGTTGAGAATATGTCCACGATTCGTGTAGGAGAAAACGAGAATCTCGAAAGTGCGTTGCGCCGTTTCAAGAGAAAGTGCTCGCGCGACGGTATCATCGGCGACCTTCGCAAAAAGGAATTTTACGAGAAGCCTTCCGTAAAGAAGAGAAAGAAAGCGGAAGCGGCAAGAAAGAAGAACAGAAACTGAGAAGAATCCGTAACCAAGGGTTACGGATTTTTTATATCCCCGTGCAAAAAATGTCGAATTTTGGGAAAGGAGAGCATGACATGGAACGCTCATTAAAAACGCTTGCCAAAGAAGCAAAAGCACGCATGAAAAAAGGGTTTTGGAAGCAATGCGAAGAGGAGCTTTCTACCTCGCGTTCGCATGCAAAAGACCAGGGGATAAGCGAAAGCAAAATGGAACGCTATTTTGCCGAAAAGGTTTCTACGCGCATTAAAGGGGAATCGCCCGACGAGTTTTATTTGCGTGTTCGCGAAATTTTGCTCAGCGAGGGCGAGGTGTCGGACGCAATCGGAAGACTTACCGACAGGGAGTACTACGAAACGCTCAGCTATTCCGAAAAGCAACGCTACACCTTGGAGCTTTCGGAAAAGTACTTGCAGGCGTTAGAGCGCTTCAAGCGGGAGTACGAATTCGAATTAAAGGGAAAGGCGAATTGATTTATTATCGTTGGAGTTTCAATTCTTATTAAATTCAACGGGAAATATAGAAATTCAACTAACGGTTGAGAAAAAAGGATTGAAGATACGGGCGGTTTCGGGTATAATAGAGGTAGTTTGAAACAAAGGAGAATAGAAGATGAATTACGGTGAAAAAATCTCCCGTTTGCGGAAATCCAAGGGTATGACGCAAGAGGAACTCGGAAAGGTTCTCAACGTTACATATCAGGCAGTCTCCAAATGGGAGCGGGGGGAATCTCAGCCCGATTTCGAAACGATGTCGCAAATCGCAAAGTATTTTCAGGTTCCTCTCAACTACTTTGCAGACGACGAAGTGGCGCAGGCGGAAAGCGTTCCCGCGCAGGCGGCAAACGCGCAACCCGCCGAGGCGAGCGCTCCCGCTCCTAATTATATAGGAATGTGCACGCAATGCGGCAAGATGCTTCAAGAGGAAGAGGTTGCCTCTTATGCACCCAAAATCATTTGCAAGTCCTGTTCCGAGCGCAAGAAGCAGGAAGCCCTGCAAGCCCAACAAAGGGCGGCGGAGGAAGCAAAACGCGCGGCGGCGCATGAAGCGTATCTCGAACGCGGAAGCGGTATCGACGCAAAACTTATTATCTCGCTCGTCATTACGCTTGCCTGCTATATTCTTTTTACCGTAATTTGCTTTACGACGAAGGAGAGTGACAAGGGATTTTACGCCGCAATGCTTGCCATCGTCCCGCTTGCCGTTTTCGGTTGTATCCACGCGTTTGCGGATTTTATCAACGACCTAAGATCTAACGACGACGGTCCCGAAGGGTACACGCGAAACCTGTCGCTCATCATAGCTGCGGCGTTTGCCGTTATCAACGTCGTTTTGTTCTTGGTGTTGTATTTGAGCTTCGATAAACAGATTATCGTGCTCGTCATGCTCTTCTTGGGCGCTATCCTCTCGTTCACGTTCGTGAGCCAATTTTTGTGGGGCGGTGTTGTAAAAGATATCTTTACCGCAGGCGGGTTCACCTTTAAATTGCCCGGGTTCATCTTCTCGCTGTCCATCGATTCCATTTTGCTCATGATCATTGCAAAATTCGTGCTCGCGATTCTCGCGGCGGTGGTGTTCGTTGCTACTACGGTATTCATGACTTTGGTCGCCGTGTTCGGTTCGGTGTTCACCTTTATCCCGTCGTTGCTTGCCAAAACGGTGAAGGATAGGAAATACAAGAAAGTTTAAAAATCAGGGAAAACAAACCCCGCCCCGCCGAAACAGCGGAGCGGGGTTTTTGCTTTCTCCCATGCGGGAAAATGCGCCCGAACGGTTGAGTTTTTTTTGCGGTTGTGGTATAATTATAATCCATGATAGATTTCAAGCTGAACGAAGAACAAATGAAACCCGTCCTCGATACCGAGGGGGCGGTTTTGGTGCTTGCGGGTGCGGGAAGCGGTAAAACGCGCGTTCTCACTGCCCGCATTTCCCGTTTGGTGGGGGAGCTGGGCGTACCGCCCGAAAACGTGCTCGCCATTACTTTTACCAACAAGGCGGCAAACGAAATGCGCGAGCGGCTCGAAGTGTTTACCGACGTGAGCAGAATGTGGGTTTGCACCATTCACTCCATGTGCGTGCGCATTCTTAGAATGTTCGGCGAAAAGTTGGGCTTTAACGCAAATTTCTCCATTTATTCCGAGCAAGAGCGTTCCGCCGTCGTGAAGCAGGCGTTTAAGGAGTGCGGCTACGAGGACGCGGAAGGGCTGTTGAAATCCGTCAAATACCATATTTCCGAAGCGAAGATGCCGGGGCTTTCGCCCGCCGATTACTTAAAAGCGCACGCCCGCCAACGCGGTATCGAAACGGCGGTTGCCGTTTA
>CAMWUS010000085.1 GCA_947177495.1 uncultured Clostridia bacterium | reverse complement strand
GACCGTTTCATGATTCGTCTTTCCATCGGCTATCCCGAGGCAAAAGAGCAGGTGGAAATTCTCAAACGCCACCATTCGAGCGACCCTATGGACGGGCTCAAACAAATTACCGATAAAGATAGCATTACGGAAATTCAAAACTATCTCGGTTCTATTAAAATTTCCGATGCGATTTTGGAATACATGGTGCAGCTGTGCGAGAGCACGCGTTCTCATCCGCTCATCGAACTCGGCATCAGTCCGCGTGGAATTTTGGCGCTCTCGCGTATGGTACGCGCGTGCGCCGTACTCTCGGAGCGCGACTACGTTATTCCGTCTGACGTAAACGAGGTGTTTAAGTCGGTTTGCGCGCACCGTCTCATCCTGCGTCCGCGTGCGCGGCTCGAGGGCATGACTGCGGAAAGAATTTTAGACGACATCATGCGCCATACGCCGCTTCCCTCCATAGGCACAAAATAACATGGTTTGGAAAAAGCTCATCTACGCATTTATCACGCTGCTCGATTTGGCGGCGTTCATCATCACCGACCACGGCGTGGCATTGTTTCTGTTGATATGCCTCGTCGTTTTGCCGCTCGTAACCTACGTTGCGCTCTTTTTTCTGTCGAGGCACGTCGAGTTTTCTTATGCGGTCGGCGATTCGTGTTTCCGCGGCGGAACGATTGCGATTACCATGACCGTGCGGGTAAAAATGCGGCTCTTTTTGGGGAGCGCGGACGTCTACGCCGACATCGAGAATATGACGTTCGGCAAGACGGAAAGCAAGATTTTTACCTTTAAAGATTTCCGCGATCACAGCTATACGTACGAGTACAAAAGCCAAAACGCGGGGCGGCTGCGCGTTGTTTTCCCCAAAATCAAACTGTTCGGATTATTCGGAATGTGCAGTCTCACAATTAAGTGCGACGAGGGGACGGAAGCGCTCGTTTCGCCCAAGCTGTACGAGGACGTAGATCTGATTGAAACGGGCATGAGCAGAGCGGCGGCCGTATTCGGCGATGTCGTCGATTTTACCAAAAAGGGGAACGACCGCTCGGAAATTTTCGACGTGCGCGACTACGTTCCGGGGGATAACCTCAATTCCGTCCATTGGAAGCTGTCGGGCAAGTTCGACAGTTTAAAGAGCAAGGAGTACGGCAGTTCCAGCCATTTTAAAACGCTGATTCTTGTCGACCCGAGCAGAAATAAGTTCGAAAAGCAGGCCACGGACGGGGAGATGAATCTTGTTTTGGATATTGCGGTATCGCTCTCGTCCGCACTCAAAGACAACGGCATGCCGCACTGTGTGGGTTGGTTTTCGGACGGAAAGTTCTGTTCGTCCGAGGTTTGGGACAACGAGTCGTTCTTGCAAATGGTCTATAACCAAATGAGTATGCGCATCTACGACGGCAACGCGCAAACGGTATTTTATTTCTCCCGCGGGCAGGAATTTACCAAATTCACGAAAATCATTTACGTATCGGTGGCGGCGCGGGCGGACGAGCTGCGTATCTTGCGCGGGTTAGACGTAACTGCAATTTCGCTCGGCGGAAGCAAATCGGTATTCGACGAAGACGGAATCCGTTTAATCGAGTTGCCGCAAGAAATCATCGAGTCTACGTTGGAAGAAAACGAATAACAGTTTTCGGTTGAGATATGAAACAGGGGAAAGCGGAAAGAATCGAAATGAAGCCCGAGCGTTTAAGCGGGCTGAATATTTGGGAAATCATCGCCGGCGCGTTTGCGTTCGGCGGGCTTTTCCTTGCATTCGTTTCCGCAACAGAAGGGGGGCTTGCGGATTATCTCGCCGTACTTCCGGGGCTTGCGCTCATCGCGGTAAGGCTGACTTTCGGGAAGCGCAAACTCGTGCGCCTGCTTGTGCCCGCATTCTGCGCGGTATGGAGCCTTATCTTCTTCCTTGTAAATATTAACGGCTTTGCGGGGAGCGCCGTTGCGTTTATTAACCGCGCAGTCGCCGTTTCCAACACCAATATGCACTACGGCATTCCGTCGCTTCGCGCGGAGCTGCCGCAAACCGTCGCAACGGATTTCTTTTTCGCTTCCACGCTCTCCGTGTGGTTCGCTTTTATTTGGGGAATTATTTCGGAAAGGGTTGCGCTGTTTCCCTACGTTGCCGTTGGCTTACTTGCCTTTATTGCTATTTTCGGGCTCTTCCCGTCGCCCTATACGGTAATTATTTTGCTGGCGGGCATTTTCGGGAAGTACATTGCGGGCTACGGGGCGGACGTGAAAACGGCAGTTTCCTTGTACGTCTCCTTGGCGTTGGTATTCGCAATCTCCGCGGGGGGCTTTTTCTATCAGGGAAGCAGTTTCGTTCAAGGCGTAAAAACTTCCTTTGGAACGGCAAGCGAGCAAATGCTGTACGGAAGTGACAGTCTCCCGCAGGGGCGGCTGAAAAATGCGGCGGGCATGAACGACGAGGGCGAACGCTTGGAAGTCACCCTGTACGGATTAACGCCTACTTTCTACTTGAAAGGATTCGTGGGAGCGGAGCTGAATGGAAACGAATGGAAGCCGACGGACAAGAACGCGTACGTTTCCGCAAAGTATCAAGGTATCATCGATTATTTGGCGCAAGAGGGGATTCCCGACACGCAATACGCCGAATATCTCGCGCTCGGCGGGCGCGACGAACGCCATGAAGTGACCATCGAAAATAAAAATGCGAATGCGAAATACGCCTATATGCCTTATTCGTTGGCGGAGTATTCGGGCGGATTTTCGTCCTATTATGATATGGGTTTGCGCCGCGACGTTTTTTCCGCTTCCAAGTATACCGTGCAGGTCGTCTGCGCTGACGTGAGCTCGGAAGGGGTGGTGCAGGCAAATTGGCTGACGGGGAGCCAAAGTCAAACGGCGGATATGAAGAGCTATCTTTCCTACGAGGGGAATTACCGCAATTTCGTATACGAAAATTATTGCGGAGTTTCCGAGGAGGTGCGCAGTACGCTTCGCAGCCGTTTGGGAGACGCAGGCGAACAACCCACGGTGAATAGCGTTACCCGTTTGATTCGCACGTGGTTGGAAACGAACTATCGGTATACGACTTCCCCCGATGCGTTCGAAGGCGACTTTATGAACGCTTTCCTCGGGGAAGATATTTTAATGGCAAACCCCGCGTATTTTGCAAGCGTTGCCGTTTATGCGTTCCGCGCTTACGGCTTTGCCGCGCGCTATGCGGAAGGGTATCTCGTGCAGTCGGTCGGCGGAGAGGAGCAGGTAACGGTTTCGGTTACGGGCGCTAACGCGCATGCTTGGGCGGAGGTTTATTTCGACGGCATCGGTTGGCTTCCCGTGGAAGTAACGCCTACCATTTACGCGTTGCTCGATCCAGACAGACCGCCTCCCAAGCCGCCCGAGGGCGCGGGCGGGGACGACGATCCCGACAACAAGGATCCCGTAGATAATCCCGACGATAAGAACGATCCCGACAATCCCGACAACAACGAAGACCCGAACGAGGACAATAAAAAACCTTTGTCCGAGCCTCCTGCGGATATCAAAAAAACGGTACCCGTTCTGCGCGTGCTTGTACCCGTGCTCGCCTGCGTGCTTGCGGTGGCGCTTGCGGCGCTGTTCGTGTTCGTGCGGCGGGAGTATAAGCTACAACGTAAGCGCAAGCGTTTGCGGGCGAGAGGGGAATTGTACGGCAGAACGGCTTACGACATCTTGTGCGAGGAATGCAAGCCGATCGGCGGATACGATAGTGAGGCGCTCGAAAAATGCGGCGTACCGCTTGCCGATACCGAGCGGTTTATACAAATTGTAGAGCGGGCAGTTCACGGTGGGTACGAGCTGAGCGACAACGAGCGCCGTGCTGTGGAATCGTATCTTATTAAGGTAAGCGAAGTGATAACGGCGAGCGGTGGGAAAGCCTTTCGGTTGCGTTGTAAATACTTCTACTGCTTGGGACTATAATTCTTTCTCTTTTGTGGGACAGGCAACTTTATATTTTCCCGCGCATACAATAAAACTGTGGAAACTAGTTTTGGCGAATTAAAAAAGAAAGAGGTTATAAACCTTGCCGACGGGAAACGGCTGGGAAAGGTGAACGACGTCGTGTTCACCTATCCCGAAGGGAAAGTGCTCGGCATTGTCGTGCCTGGCGGAAAGGGACTTCGCTTCTGTAAATCAGACTTATTTATAGAGCTGAAAAAGGTGACTAAAATCGGAGTAGACGTTGTGCTTGTCGATTTAAAAACCGCGCCCAAGCCCGACAAAAAGAAAGGGAAATGGGAGGATGATTGCTGTCCTCCTCCGCCTCCGCGCCGCGATGGAGACAGGCGCGATTACGGCGAATACGAATAAATTTGTCAACGAAAAAAAGAGGACGGAATATAAACTCCGTCCTCTTTTTAAGTACTATGTGTGACATAATAAGCCCAAATAAACGCTTATATGTGCATATTTCAGCTTTAAAACCTATGCTTTAGGCTGTTTTCGGTAGCAATCGCACATTTTGCCGTCCGGCAAAAATCCCGTGTCGGAACAGCGCGTGCACTTATATTGCGGCGTTAAATCTTGATCCATAAGGTTCAGTTTCGCAAGCGCCGCGGTGCGCGCCCATTTTGCTCGTTCAAGCTGTTGCGTGATAACGGGCACCCGATCGGGGGAGTAAATCTCCGCGCGCGCAAGTTCGATTTCGCCTTTCTTGATTGCTTTTTCCGCGTTCAAGAATTCGATGCTCTTCTGCGCTTGGGCGCGTGCCTTGTCTGCGTGTTGTTCGGCTCTTTGGCGAAGGTACGCATAGTGCCGCTCGCGTTCGCTCCGCTCGTCTGCGGCAATCGCCGCTTCGCTTCTGTAATCGTTCTTTTGTGTGCGGGGGGCAGGCGCGGGTTGTTTCTCGGCAATCGCTTCGGGAGTGAAGCAACCTTCCCGTTTCCATTCGGAAAGTAGTTTGTTCATGTAGGGCAGGGGTGCGCCCGCATTGGCGCTCCGTCTTGCCGCTTCCAAAATCATTTCGTCCGAGAAGTTCCAACTCCGCCAAGTCGAAAGCATATCGAGGGCGGATTGCGTTTTCTTGATAACGCCGCAAACCGATTGAATTTTTTGCAACAGCCGCAGCTGTTTGTCGCGGGAGAGGCAGTATTCCCGAACGCCGCTTGCGTCCACAACGCCGTCCGCATACAGCTTATCAAGGAGGGCGTCCATTTCGGGGAAGCCGTATCCGAGCTTCAAGCAGAGTGCAGCAAGCAGGGAAAGGCTCTCTTCGTCATAACCGCGTTCCAACCATTTCTCCGCGTATTCGTCGCTGTAAGCGCGCGGGTTTTGCACCTTTACGCCGAGGCGGCGCGCCACGCCGAACACGACCGAGGTAAGCTCTTCCCTGCGCTTCAAATATTCGCGTGCGCTCCCTTCGGTTTTCGCATCCTTTTCGCAGAGCTCTTCTACAAGTCGGTCGAGGGAGGAAAGAGTACCTTTGCCGAGCGTCTCCGCCGCAGCGATCACGGCGCGCACTTCTACGCCGCGGGACAGCCATTTGTCCAAAAAGTCGTAATCGCTCTCCATCGGCTTCTTGTAGATACCGAGCAGGGTGAAAATTTTGCTCAGCTCTTTTTCGTGCAGGTTGAAGTCGGCAAGGTCGCGCTCCACCTGCTCGTATGTAAGCTTTTGTTCGCGGCAAAGTTTCGTCGCCTTGTTGAGGATATGGTTGCAGGTAATTTTGTCGCCGTCCTTCTTCACGCAGTATTCCACGATGAGGAGGAGCGCCTGCGGTTCCATAGGGTTGTTTTCCAAAAATTCGAGAATGCGTTGCATCTCGTAGGGCTTAAAGTCCTTTTTCGCCCGTTGCAAAAGCCCGTACAGCCCGCGGTTGAATTCCGCGTATTTTTCCGCGCGAATGGGCTTGGGTTTGCCGATAGAGGAGCTTACGGGCAAATATTCCACGTAAAGCGGATTGCGGGAGAGAATGCGCACCAAATCGCACTCTTCCCAAAAACGGTAAATTTCCACGAGTTTTTCGGGAGTCATCTTCAAGAGCTTCGCGGCGTTTTCCGCGTCGAACTCCTGCGCGCATTGGCAAAGATACAGCCCGTAGAGATAGACGCGCACGGCGTCTCCGTCTGCAATCGGCAAATATTTTGTTAGGAAAGCGTTCTCCACGCTCGTATAGAGGTTGGCTGTGAACTCTTTGGAATAAGTACAAAACGACATAATATCCCTCTGCCTAAGTAGAATTTGTTTTCCGAAACCGCTGTCAACGCTTGCTTTTTTCAGCGTGGCGGTGTATAATAGTATATCATAACCCGCGCCCGGATGCAACCACCTTTTCGG
>CAMWUS010000084.1 GCA_947177495.1 uncultured Clostridia bacterium | reverse complement strand
AAATATAGGAGGAAAATATGAAATTCAAACATCTTGCCCGCGTTATGACCGCGGCAATCGGGTTATGCGCGATATCGTCTTGCTTTTGCGCTTGCGCCGAAAAAAACGATCCGAACACGCTCAACGTAATTTGCTATGACGGCGGGTACGGCAGCACGTGGTTGGATAAGACCATAGAAATATTCGAACAGACGCACGAGGGCTATAAAGTAAATCCTACGTATAACAAGAACGCCTCCGTAACGATTAAGACGAACATTGACCGCAATAACAATATTGACGATCTTTATATCTCAGTAGGTATCGACTGGCAAAGCTATGCCGCAAAGGGACAGTTGGCTCCCCTCGACGATTTATACGAACGCGAGGTGGACGGAATTAAAATCAAAGATAAGCTTACGAGCTGTTACGCCAACTCGGTATACACCACCGGCAAAGACCGCGAAGAACACGCTTACCGCACCCCTTGGATTGCGGGCGTGGGCGGTATCTTCTATAACGTTAAAATGTTTGAAGAAAACAACTGGGAAGTACCCACCACTTACGAAGAACTCGTTACACTTTGTCAAACAATTGTAGACGCCAAAATACGTATCACCGGATCGGACGAAATGGAGTACGTAAAACCGTTTGTATGGACGGGCGGCGAAGCGTATTATTGGGACTACACTCTTTTCACCTGGTGGGGACAGCTTGCGGGAAAAGAAAAGCTGAATAAATTCTTCCAATACGACGATCCGTCATTGTTCAATCCGGACAACACCGACAGTGCGTATTCCGATTTAAAAACCGCTTATACGATGTGGTACGATTTGATTGCATCGCACAGCGAGTATTCCATGCCCGACTGCACGGGTAAAGCTTACATGAGTGCTCAACTCGACTTTATCGGCGGAAAAGCTGCAATGATGCCCAACGGACAGTGGCTGTATAATGAAATGCGCCAGCATGCTTCGGTAACGGATTTCGAAATGGCGCTGATGCCTACGCCCCACTTATCCACCGCACAGTATCCCAACACCTATTACTGCGTCGGAGAAGATCAGAGTATCGTTATTCCCGCCTCCTCCACGAAACAGGATCTCGCAAAAGACTTTATCGCCATTATGGCAAGCAATCAGGGCTGCGATATCTTCCTGGAACAAGCAAACGGTATACTCGCATTCAATAAGACGTTTGACGCTTCCGACAGCAAATACGATACCTTCCAAAAGAGTATCATCAACGTGCAAACTTCTCCAAACACTGTACTGTTTACCGATTATTCCCCTTCAACGCTCGGCAAATTGCGTAAAGTAGGCGTATGGCCGCTTGAAGCGCGCTACAACTCTGCGGCAAACAAAACGGAAAACGCCGCACCCGGTACCTTCTTTAACGATATTTATACCTACGTGCAAGGTAACTGGGCGTCATGGAATAAATAACACAATCTTCTTAATTTCCCCCCAAAAAACCGCTGCGAATTATTTCGCGGCGGTTTTTTTATTATTTTAAATATCAGTCTTCTACGTTAATTACGATGCAATCCGCTTTCAGTTCGTCGGCGGAGAGAGTTACGGTAAGCGTTCCCGAAACAGGGTCGGGCACAGCATCGCGCTTTACTCCGTCTACCGTAAACACACGTTGCCCCTTGCCCGTCTTTTTATACTTCAAATTTACCGAACACCCACGCACATTCAACCGAATCTCCGCCGCCCCAAACGGCATAACATTGCAGGGCCTTACGTACACGTTTTCAAGCGTGGCGTCCACGCCGAACACATGCCGCACAAGTACTTTTATCAGCACGTTTGCCGCACCCGTATACCAGTCGGACATAGACTCACCGTCCATCCCGAATTCCTCGTTATAGGAATACGAATTGCTCATGACAAACTGCGTGGTGGATAGGTGCTCGTGCGTAAAGGGCAGTATTTTTACAAGCTGTTCCCAAGCCAGCTTATCCTCACCCAAAATAAACATCGACCAAATTCCAAACAGCGCAGCGTGTACATACGTCGCGCAATTTTCGGCAGTCCCTTCGGGCAAATTCCCGATTCGCCCTACTCCGGGCGCACCGGGCGCAAACGGTTGATCGAACGTACGCAAGCCGTACTTGCTGTCCAAACGTTGATATGCCTTTAAAATTGCATCGCGCATACTCCGATCGCGCGCAATCATACCCGAAATCGCCCAGAACGAATACGAAGTAAGACCTACACGATCCTTTCCGTCGGGGTCGCAGGGACTGCCCACAAGATATTTGCGTTCGTCTCCCCAACCGTGTAAAATGCGTTTCCCGTCCTTTTCGTCCAAGACGGCAAACCGTTCAAGTCCTTTTGCAAGCCGTTCCCGTATCCTTTTGGTATCGAGTTCGTTGCTCTTCCCGATATGCGCCAAAATCTCCGACATTTCTTCCATATTGCGGTACAGTTGCAACGTCGCCATAACGGAAACGCCCGTGCCGTACGCATTACCGCTTCCTATGCCCATGCCGTCGAGTGCATCGTTCCAATCCCCGAAAAGAACGTGCAGGCAATCCGTTTTGCAATCGATCTCCGAAATAAGAAACCGTGAAATACGTAAAAGGTGCTCTAAAACCGTGGTGCGCTCCTCACACAGATGCACACCGTTACTCAAATCATAATATCCGCAAATTTCGTCTAGTATGGTATAATCGGCCGTGTACGCGAGATAGCGGTAAACCGTATCGATAATCCAAACCCCTTGGTCGATAAATCTGCGCAAATCCATTTTGGGCGGAGTTTCCGGCGTCGGCGGAATACTGTACTGCCTGGGCGGACAGCCGTCTACGCCCACAAACCCAAGCGCCTCTACAATCTTGGCACGACATTTCTTTCCCGTCCACATCAACGCCGCTTCGAGCTGTTGGAACACGTCGCGTACGCCCAATAACGATACGCCCGAATTTTTACTCAACGCCGCAAACTCAACCTGCCGCTCCACAAACCCGACAAATTTTTCAAACACGTCGGCATTGATAGCAGGCAATAAACTATCCGAAAATTTCATTTGCAGGTGCAACGGCGAAACTTTCCGTGCCGCATCGGATTCGCGCGCATTGAAAATATAGCGGTCGAATTCCTCTGCATCGGCAGTGCCCTGCAAAAATTTCTCCCTTGATTGATCGTCAAACGCAACGTCCAAACAATAGTCCAGGCGGACGCTTTCCCCCTTTGAAAGCTCCATATGTATGATATCGCCCGCAATCGCCGTATCGGTAAATTTTGTTGCGGTTTTGCAATGTTCAAACTTCCCCGTAAAAAGCGGGATTGCGGTTGCCATTGCATTGTTTTTTTCGCCTGTATAATCCGACCTGGAAGTCGTGGAATACAATGCTTTCACGCGCCCCGAAACTGAGCGTTTTAAAATCCCGTAATTGTCGAGCCGCGTATAGCGGTCAATATTCTCCACACTGTAAAAGGAAAAACCGTCCTCCACGGTTTTGCATTCTCTGAACCAAGGCGTTTCGCAATAATCAGCCGCGGAGTGCATTAAAAAGCAATTTATGTAAGAGGATAAATAGAGTTTCGTATCGGCCTTCCCGAGCGCGGCAACGGAAAATCGTACGGTTTTGTTTTCCGTAACGTATGCACGTACTGCAAAATCGGCAACATCCGTACGCGTGATATAATAAACCGCTTGCGGCGTAAACACCGTATAGCGTTTACAACTGTCAAGTCCGCACCGCGCAACGCCTGTCAGCGAAACGGGTGTAAAACCACCCTTTCCGTCCGGCATGCCGGCATAAAAATTCAAATAGGGCTCCTGTCCTCCGTTGGACGATAACACCACATAAAAAGTACTTTCGTTTATACTGATATATCCCGAAGAGTGAGCCCAGAGGTTAAATCCGTCTGCCGCATAAGGATAACGCGCGTCACCGTTTTTACGAGGTAAACACAAAACGGTATCGGCGTCAAGAAAGTATCCGCCGTCAGGCAATGCTGCCTGCGCAGACGCCTTTTTATCTGCCAAAAGCGCCTCTATACGTTCTATGTAATTGCGTATTTCGCAAATGAAATCCACCACTGTTCCTCCTTGTCATTCGGTCTTATCTTGCGTGTGGTAGTGCGCCCTTTTACGCAAACATTAATACGCTGTCCTTTAACTCGTGAATGACTTCATGCGTCATTTGCTCGCTTTCCGTTTCGGCGAAAATACGAAGCACCGGCTCCGTACCGGACATGCGTAACAGCGCCCAGCCGTTCTGCAAAATATATTTAAAGTTACGCCCATAACTTTGTGTTTCGATGACAGGCACCGAAAGCTTGGGGGTGTGTTCGGCAAGAT
Organism: uncultured Clostridia bacterium; assembly: GCA_947177495.1. Classification (GTDB taxonomy): domain Bacteria; phylum Bacillota; class Clostridia; order Christensenellales; family Borkfalkiaceae; genus Gallimonas. Next base: position 2,034 of record CAMWUS010000084.1, on the reverse strand, counting down.
AAGCCTTCACGGGTTTTAAAGTTTTTAAGGAAACAACCTCTTGTCCGCCGCACATACCGTAATCGGCAAAAGCATGCACTTCCCGTATAATTTCGGAAACGGGTTTTTTCATAACAATGACCATTTCCATGAACAGCGATGCGGAAAACACACTATCCTTCCCGCGTACGTACCCGCGCACGGTAAGACCGCCCGAGCTTTCCCCGCCGATCAAAGCGTCCGTTTCCGCCATTTTCTGAGAAACATTTTTAAACCCGACGTCCACTTCGTGACATTTTTGTCCGAACTTGTCGGCAAGTTTATCAAGCAGTAAAGACGTTGCACAATTTTTTACGACGTCTCCGCGCATACCGCGGTATAAGGTAAGATAATAATAGATACACGCCAAAATATCGTTGCTGTCTATGTAATGTCCGCGCTCGTCTAATATTCCCAACCGATCGGCATCCGAATCGGTGGCCATAGCGAAATCATACCCTTCACGTACAACTTTTTCGGCAAGCGGACGCATCATCTCCTCCGTAGGATTGGGTAAGGAAAACCCGAAAAACGCGTCATGCTCTGCATTCAAAATATCAAATTTGCGAATGTTGTAATCTTCCGTTAACCGTCTTAATCCAACGGCGCCCACTCCGCATAAGTTATCGTATAAAATTTTTACACGGTTATCCGTTATTTGAGGGCTGATAAAACTGCGGATAACACCCAAATAACTGGCAAGATTATCCAAATGCTCTATAAGCCCTTCTTTCTTTGCCTGTTCAAACGGCATAACCTTGGGTTCGGTGATCGTACTCATCGTCCGCTCCAAACGGTCGGTAAATGCCGCGTCGGCGTCTACGCCGCCCTTTAAAAACAATTTCACGCCGTTAAAATAATATGGGTTATGACTTGCCGTAACCATTGCTCCGTAACTGAGTCCCAAATCTTTCACCGCGAACATAATTGCGGGTGTAGGCATCGTGCGTCCGAATTTAAGAACCTTGATTCCATGCGCCGCAAATACTTCCGCAAGCCAAACCGCGGCTCTGTCGGAAATAAACCTGTTGTCGTATCCTACTACTATCGGTCCCGTAGTGCCGTCTTCTTCCGCAATCCGTGATAATCCTTCGGCAATCAACCGCACGTTCTCACGCGTAAATTCTTCGCCGATTACACCGCGAAAACCACCGGTTCCAAACCCTATCATGTGTATTCACCTCCGCTGTCAAATCAATTATAACACACCGACATTGAAAAATCAAGACATTTTTTAACTTTCTTAAAAAAATCGTATTCCTCATTTTGGGCAAAAAAAAGTAGAGTCGAAAAAGACTCTGCTGCATCCTTTTTTGGTTTTAATACAAGGAGATATACATATCGGCTTGAATGATTGCATGCTTATTGATATGGGGCACAACGTGAACTTTTCCGTCGTAGGATACCCTTCATGTAAATGGTCGTCTCGCCGACAGCAAAACGCACAAATTGTTTTTTGTTGCAAATATACAACATCACATTTGCAGTACATTTTCACGTAGAATTTCAGGTTGCGGGCACATACAAATAATTGCCCCCAATCCTCGCTTCTTATTCTTCAACTTGTCTAGAACGGTAAGTGCCGAAGTCTCGTCCGCAGTTACTTTCGCACTTTGTTTGATTCCTATCGGATATAAAACACCGTTTTACTGCGCTCGTGTAAACAGTCCATATTTAAACATTTTTCTATTGTTTTTTAAATCTCAAAAATTTCATTATAGAAATGCAACTATCAAAATTTTATATTGATAGTTCTCATTTAATTGCTCTGTTTAAGGTAATTCGTTCTTATAGATTGATAATTCCGATCCTTTATTAAAACCCAATTATAAGTAGCCTAATTTTTTCGCATCTTAAAAATTAACCTAAAATAACTAGTAATTATTTGGAGGAGAAATTATGGACGGGTTGAACATAAAAGTATCTTCGGAAGTTGAAAAACGCTTGTTGCGCTCTCAGCGAATTATCAATTTAAAATTACCTTCTTACGGAAACGATTTTTGCGGTCAATTATTC
>CAMWUS010000083.1 GCA_947177495.1 uncultured Clostridia bacterium | reverse complement strand
ATCGTGCACGTTTTCCGAATATTCGTAGCCTCTGAACACTTCGTCCGCGGCGGAACCGACGGCGTTAAGTTTTAATATTTTCAATTGCGCATTCTCCTTTTTTCGTTGCAAATTTCGTCTAAAATAAAAAGACGCCGCATACACGGTATATTTTAGACGAAATTTTCATTCTAAATTCAGTATGCGCAAATTCCGTTGTTATGGCGCAGCATGCCCGTAAAAAATGAAAAATCCGCATGTTTGAGAAAAAATTTTAAATTTCTTATCAGAAGAAAGCAAAAAAAAGGAAAAAGTTATTTACTTTTGCGCAAATTTATAGTACAATAGTATCGGTATTTTTATATACACGTGCAGAGAGGTAATTATGGCAGACAATTACGAAGAGAGAAAATCCGCCGTACTGGAAGGAATGTACAAGGGCGTGGAAAGAAAAATCGACGAAGTGAAGCAATCCGTCACCAAAGAGTTGCAATACAACTCGGAGCAACAGGCGGGTGCGCACGAAGCTTTGGCGGAATCTTTCCAACAGGCAATCGAGGCGGTTCTCAACGAATTGCGTTATCTTGCGCAACAGAACAGCGCAATATACGATTACGGTAAGAAAGAGCGCGAGAAGGAAAAGGAAGATATTCTCAAAGCGTTCGACGACGGAATGGCGGCAAACGAAAAGCGTTTGGCGGAGGCGGAGGATAAGCTTTCCGCCGCTGCAAGCAACCGTACCGACGATTATAACTCGGAACGCATCGACGCACTCATTCATACGCTCGGCGATCAGTTGGAGCGCATGGAGCGCATGTTCGAAAATAAACTCGAAGCGTTCGAGAACAGCGTGAACGAGAAAATCGACGCCCGCGCAAGAGAGCTTTCGGACGAGCTTCGCCGCCAGAGTGCGACCGCCGAACAGCTCGATTATCTCTGCCGTATTTTGCCCGCGCAGATCGAGGGCTTGCACCGTACAAACGTCGAAAGCGACGTGCTCGAAACGCGGGAGGTTCGCTACGACGACCGTTTCCAGAGAGACTTGCGCGAGAACATCCGCGCAGACCTCCGCGCCGAATTGCGCGATTACGGTTATACGACTGCGCAGCAGACGAAGATCGAGCCGCAACGCTCTTATGACGGTGCGTTCGACGATTCCTTCGATTACGGCGTACTTGCAGAGAAGATCGTAAGTATGCTTCCCGAAACCGATTACGATTTGATTGCAGACAGAGTGGTTGCCGCTCTGCCGCAGACGGATGAAAACGCATTGGCGGATAAAATCGTGGCTTCCATTCCCCAAACGGATGAAAACGCGATTGCCGACAGAATTGCCGATGCCGTTCCGCTTACCGATTACGATTTGATTGCGGAGAAGGTTGCCGCCGTTATGGAGCACGAGTTCGACGTGACCGTAGACGAGGCGGGCATTTCCCGTATCGCCGCTTCCGTTGCGGAAGAGCTCGACTACGACCGTATCGCCGCAAGGGTGACGGAATTCGTGAGAGCGGGCGAAAACGACGCACACGCGGAAATCGACAGCGAAGCCGTTGCGGACAAGGTTGCACAGCTTCTCGGCGAAACGCAGCAGGCGGCGGTTTCGGCGGACGAAATCGCAACCCGCGTGATAGAGATGCTGAAAGAGAACGGGGAGCTTCAACCGCAAGGCGAAGCTCAGCCCGCGGAACAATACGTACCCAACTACGACGAGCTTGCACAGCACATTGCGGAAATCCTCAGAGAGGACGCGCCTATTCCCGTGGTGGACTACGACCGCATCGCTCAACAAGTCGTTTACGGCTTGCGTATGGACGAGCAGGTTCGCGCCGAGGACGGCATTACGGAAGACGGCGTTGCGACCCGCGTCGTAGAGCTTTTGCAGGCAAACGAGACGCAGGAAGAACCTTTCACCGTCGATTACGATTTGATTGCTTCCAAGGTAGCCGCAACCATTCGCGCGGATATGCCGCACACTTCTGCGGACGGAAGCGAGAACTTTACGGCGGACGACATTGCAGGTCGCGTCGTTACGCTCATTCACGAGCGTGAAGCGCAGGAAGAAACGCAGGAGCTCACCGCAGAGGAGATCGCGCAAAAGGTTGCCGAAATCCTTGCGGCGCAGGATGCGGAAGCACAGCCCGAGGAAGTACAAGCGCTTACTGCGGACGACGTTGCTACGCGCGTGTTGGAAGCGCTGCGTGAAAGCGAGGCGGAGGAAGAACCCCTCGAACTCGACTACGACGAAATCGCATCGCGTGTGGCGGAAGCCATTCGCAGCGAATTGCCGCAGAGCGTGGAAGGCGTTCCCGCTTCGGAAATCTCCGCTACGGACGTTGCCGCTTTGGCAATCCCGTCGGCAGACGAAATTGCGCAAAAGGTTGCCGAAGCGCTTGCTCAACAGGAGAAAGCGCCGCAGGAGCTCGACTACGACCAAATGGCGGTACGCGTTGCGCAGTGCGTGAGAATGGTTCACGAGGAACCCGATTACGACCGTATCGCGTCGCGCGTTTCCGATTATCTCAAAGCGGAGCAGCCCGCAGAGAATGTTGCGGCACAAACCGCGGATATCGATTACGATTTACTTGCCGAGAAAATTACCGAACGCGTCGGAACGTTTGGGAACTCGGCTGACGAAATTGCACAAAAGGTTGCCGACCTCTTTGCGGAGGACGAGCCTTTGGACGAAGTGGTGCCTTTGGCGGAAGCGGCGGAAATCGATTACGACTTGCTTGCCGAAAAGGTTGCTCAGTCGCTCAAAGCGGACGGCATTTCCGCACCTGCCGAAACGCTTACCGCAGACGACGTTGCCCGTCGCGTGCTCGACCTTATGCAGGAGAGCGGACTCCTCGACGAGGAAGGATTCGAAGAGAATGCAGAGCAGGCAGACGGCGGAGCTATCCTTACCGCAAACACGGCGGTTGTCGCGAATGCGGAGGAGATCGCAGAGCGCGTAGCGGAACTCATGAAGTACGACGAGCTTGCCGCGAAGCTGTACGAGCAGTTGAGCGCGGAGGACATTGCGGCGCGCGTGGTAGAGCTGTTGAATACCGAGAATATTACGTCTGGGCCTGTGGAAGGCGTGCCGACCGCGGACGAGATTGCGCAAAAAGTTGCCGAGCTCTTCGCCGAAGACGAATCTTTGGAAGAGGAAGAGACCGAGCTTCCCACCGCAGAGGAAATTGCGACTCGCGTCGTAGAACTCCTGAATACAGAGGGCGTTGTTCCGCAGGCTACGGAAGCGCTTAACACGGACGAAATCGCGCAAAAGGTTGCAGACCTCATTAAGGAAGATCTTCCTGTTCGCCCCTTAGAGGAGGAAGAGCTTGCGGTTGCGGCGGAGCCGGAACCCGAGCCCGAACCTGAGCCTGAACCCGAACCGGAACCCGAGCCTGAACCCGAGCCGGTTGAGGAAGAGGAAGAAGAGGAAGAAGAAATCGTAGCACCCGCGCCCAAGGCGAAGCCGCAGGCAAAAGTACCGCCGAAGAAAGCGCAGCCTACGCCCGATCCCGTTCTCACAACTCGTTTGAAACGGAGCTTCACGGCAAAACTGATTGAGAGCGAAGAGGACATCAAGGACTATTACAGCGAGCTCAAGAACCAATTCCTTTCCTACGTAAAGGTAAAATCGCAAATCAACTGGACGAACGACAGATTCACCTACAACCATGAGTCGATTGCCAAGATCGGTTTGCGCGGAAAGACCTTGTGCCTGTATCTCGCACTCAATCCCGAAGAATTCCCCACGACCGTCTATCACCAAAAATTCGCGGGCGACACCAAGATGTATGAAAAGACCCCGATGTTGGTGAAAATCAAGAGCACGGTTGCTCTCAAACGTTCTATCAAGCTTGTCGAGCTGTTGATGGAACGCGTTCAGGCGGTAAAGGGTGAACGCAAGACAGTGGACTACGCAGCGAAGTATGCGTACCGTTCCGAAGAACAGCTTTTGGGTGAGGGACTTATTAAAGCAGTCCTTACCGAGAAGTCCAAGTTAGATTTTTAAGTAAAAAGTCCTACACGGAAGAGAGCTGAGAGTTTCGGCTCTCTCCCTATTTTTGGAAGCCGTTTTATGTTTGATGAAAACGGCGGGTAGGTAAAAGGAGTCATTTTTGAAGAAAGGAAACATAGGCGGACGGGACCGTAAGGGAACGGACGCGATCGAACTTGCCATTTTAAACGGCATTGAAGCGTATAACCGCGAGCAGGCGCAACGCGCCGAATCAAAGACCGCGAAGAACGCTCAAAAGCCGAAAAACGGCGCACAGAGTATAAACGTACGAAAAAAAAGTTTGGGAGAAGAGCACACGGCGGAAGCCATGCAGGAAGCGGGTTTCAAACCGCACCGCCGCTCTCGGGCAAAGGGCAAGGGCACGAAGTTAAACGTTGCCGTCTCCGCGCCTGTTCAGCCCGTAAAAAAGGAAAAGAAGCAAGCCGCACAACACGGCGAGCATAGCAACAAGGGACGCGCGGAGCAAATACCGCCTTCCGAAAATGCGGCGCAACGCGCGCCCAAAGGGAAAAGGAAAAAGCCGTTAAAAGTTCTCTTTTTCGGCGGCGTCGGCGAGATCGGCAAGAATATGACCGCTCTCGAATACGGCAACGACATTATCATCATCGACGCGGGTATTATTTTCCCCACGGAAGATATGCCCGGCATTGATTTGGTGTTCCCCGACATCACCTATTTGGTGCAAAATCGGCAAAAGGTACGCGGGTTGTTTTTAACGCACGGGCACGAAGATCATATCGGCGGCGTTCCCTACCTATTAAAGGAGTTGAACATTCCCGTATACGGCACCAAGCTTACCTTGGCGCTTGTAGACAACAAACTGCGCGAGCACCGCTTGAACAACGTAACGGAGCACACGGTTACCCCTAAGGGGAAAGTGAAGGTGGGCGCGTTTACGGTGAATTTCGTAAACGTGAACCATTCGATTGCAGGAGCGTTGGCGCTTGCCATCGAAACGCCGTACGGCATCGTCTTCCACAGCGGCGATTTTAAAATCGATTTGACGCCCGTTGCGGGCGCGCCCATCGATTTGGAGGAGATTGCGGAGTACGGCAAAAAGGGCGTGCTTTTATATCTCGGCGAGTCCACCAATATCGAACGCCCTGGCTTTACCATGAGCGAAAAGGTGGTGGGCACCACCCTCGAACACCTCTTTGCGGAGAATGCGGACAGGCGGCTTATCATCGCCACGTTCGCTTCCAACGTACATCGTTTACAGCAAATCATTGATATTGCGGTCAAGTACCGCAGAAAGGTCGTCCTGTCGGGGCGGAGCATGCTCAACGTCGTGGAAGCGGCGGCGAAAATCGGTGAAATCACCGTGCCCGAGGGCGTGCTGATTGACGTTGAAAAAGCAAAGAATTTCTTCGATCGGGAAATCGTCATTGTGTCTACGGGTTCGCAAGGCGAGCCGATGAGCGCGCTTACCCGCATGGCTTCGGGCGATTTCAACAAGGTGACCATCGGCGCGAACGACACGATCATCATTTCCGCAAGCCCTATCCCGGGCAACGAACGCATGATCTACCGCGTGATCAACAACCTCTATAAAAAGGGTGCGGAAGTCGTCTACGAGTCGCTCGAAAAAATTCACGTTTCGGGACACGCCTGTCAGGAAGAACACAAAATTATTCACACCCTGTTAAAGCCGAAATTCTTTATTCCCGTACACGGGGAATATCGACATTTGAAACGGCACGTATTGCTTGCGCAGGAGCTCGGCATGAAGCCCGCTCAGACGTTTATTCCCGACATCGGGGTATGCGTGGAGCTGACGGACGACAGCCTTCGCCAAGGGGAAAGCTTCCCTGCGAGCGCGCGTCTTATCGACGGCGCGGGCTTCGAGGATTTCAGCACGAGCGAAGTACTCAAAGACAGAATCCGTATGTCGGGCGAGGGATTGTTCATTATCTCGATTGCTCTTTCGGGCAATACCGTTTTGGGCGAACCCGTTATCGAGAGCCGCGGCTTCGTCTTTTCCGACGAGCGCGATTATATGCGCGATTTGAAAGAAGTCGTAGAAAAGGCGATCGAGAACGCGCACGTAGGAAGTGCGGAGCTTGCCGCGAGCGTTCGCCGCGCCGTGAAGAATTATTTGTTTAAAACGACCAAGCAGTCGCCGATGATCGTTCCGATTATCAACGAATTGTAAATCCCCAAAGTGAGGAAAACAGATGAAACGCAGCCTTACCGTAGTATGCGTCCTAACGGGCGCGCTCGCCGCCGCGTTTGCGGCGGGGGCGTTTTTGGGCTTTTGGTATAGCATTTACTATGCGGGCGTTATTTGCGCCTGTATGACGCTTGTAGCGCTCTGGACGCTCGTTGGCAGTATCCTGCGCGAAAAGCTCTATTTGGACT
>CAMWUS010000082.1 GCA_947177495.1 uncultured Clostridia bacterium | reverse complement strand
TCGGAAGAGACCGGCTTTCATGCGGAGAAGTTGAGCCTTTTGACGGTGCTTTATCCCTCGCCCGGCTACACCAACGAAAAAATTTATCTCTACGCGGCGCACGGCGTCACGCGCGGGAAACGCCATTTGGACGAAGATGAATTTCTTGATTTGGAAATGATTCCGATTGAGAAAGCATACGAAATGGCGAAGAACGGCGATTTGCGCGACGCAAAGAGCGTTACGGCGCTACTGTTATATAAGAATTTGTAGCTTTAAAGCAAAGTAAAACCCGCCTGCATTTGCAGGCGGGTTTTTTTGTACTAATCTTTCTTTGCGGAATTAAGACGTTCAGTCGTTGCAACCGCAGCCGCAACCGCCGCCGATTCTGTTCATGAGCGCGCCGAGCGTACCGTTTTTGCACATGCAATATGCAAGTGCGGCGAGTACGGGCCAACCGCAGCCGGAAAGGGCATTCGAAGAGAATACGTTCCCGCACGTGCCGAGAATGAGCAGGATAATGAGAATCCAAAGATAGTTATTGCCTTGTAAACAGCAACTCATGGTTTTTCCTCCTAAATATCCGCAGAGTATGTATCGTTCGTTCTGCGGTTTTATATTAAATCTTATGTGTCTGCGCGGAAAAATGTTCTCATTTAGTTGCCAAAGACAAACAAATTTGGTATAATCTTTTTGCGTGGTTGCTTTTGGGCAACCTTTTTATTCGGGATTTTCCCATACGGCGGAAAAATACGGAAACGGTTTTATCTGCTACGGGGGGATTCAAATACATTTTTTACACGGATATTGCAGAAAGCAAATCCGATGGAGGTAATTTAATATGAAACGTTACCGTTTCTTCTCGGCAAAGAACATTGCCACCCTGGGCGTTTTATTGGCGCTCGTACTTGTTTTGCAGTTGGCGTTGGGAACGATTACGATCGGACAAGTTCAGTTGAACTTTTCTTTGATCCCGATTGTGCTCGGCGCGATTTTGCTGGGACCCATTGCGGGCGCTGTCTTGGGGCTCGCGTGCGGAATTATCGTACTCGTGCAGTTGGTTACGATTCCTACGCTGTTTAACACCACGCTATGGACGTACAATCCCGTTGTAACCACTTTTATCTGTCTATTAAAGACGACGGTTGCGGGCGGGGTCGCAGGAATTTTGTTTAAGCTTATTGCGAAAAAGAACGAGCTTGTCGCTACGTTCGTGGCGGCGGGTATCGTGCCCATCATTAATACGGGCTTGTTCATTCTCGGCTGTCTTTGCATGAGCGGGACGATCGGTATTTTCCGCGACGAGCTCTCCGCAATCGCAGGGTTCGAAAATTTTGCAGGCATGAACGTGTTCATCTTCATATTGGTGGGGATTGTAACGTTTAATTTCTTCCTTGAATTTGCAATCAATTTGGTGCTTGCTCCCGCACTTCATCGTGTGGTACTCATCACCGAAAAGCAAGTTCGTGCAAAAATTGCCAAGAAGGACGAAGAGCCCGTTTCCGAGGCGGACGAGCAGGGGGAAAACCAAGAAGACCCCCAAGAACAACAGGAACAAACGGAACAGAAAGATATATGATAATTTGTATCGACGTTGGAAATACCAATATAAAATACGCGATCTTCGACGGAGCGCAGCTGAAATTCTCTTTCCGCATGGCGACCGATTTGAAGCGCACGTCCGACGAATACGGCGCACAGCTTACGAGCATGCTCGAAGTGAACGGACTTTCCGCAAAGGATATTACGGGCGGGATTTTCTCTTCCGTCGTGCCGTCGCTCGACTATACCTTGGAGCATATGCTCAATCTCTACCTCGGCATTACCCCGAAGCAAATCGCCCCCGGTCTTAAAACGGGGCTTGCGATGCGGGCGGATAATGCGCGCGAGGTAGGGGCGGACAGAATCGTCAACAACGTGGGCGCCATTCGTAAATACGGTACGGGCAAGCCCATGATCATCGTCGATTTCGGCACTGCGACCACGTTCAACGTGCTCAACGAAAAGTACGAATTTATCGGCGGCGTGATTGCGCCCGGCATTCGCGGTTCGCTCGACAGCTTGGTGAGCGGGACGGCGAAGCTTCCGCGCGTGGAAATCGAAGCGCCCCCGAGCGTGATTGCGACGAATACCGTGACCAATATGCAAGCGGGCATCGTGTTCGGGTTTGCGGGGCTTGTGGAGTTCATCGTAAAGAAAATCAAATCGGAGCTCGGTGCGAAGGACGTGAAAACGATTGCAACGGGCGGGTTCTCCGAAATTATCGCGAAACAGACCAAGTGCATCGATATTATCGACAAAACCTTGACCTTGTACGGTTTAAAATATTTATACGATTTAAACAGCTCGGAGGAGGAAAAATGAAAAAAGTAGGGGTGGCAATTCTCGGACTCGGCGTAGTCGGCGGCGGAACGTACCAAATTTTAACGAACAAGCGGGAGTTCTTCCAAAGAACGCAAAACGTGGATATCACGGTAGAGTGCGTTTTGGAATGCAACCGTGAGCGTGCGCTTGCGCTCGGCGTGCCCGAAGAAAAAATTATGACGAACATTGCGGAGGTGGTTTGCAACCCCGACGTAAGCATTGTCATCGAAGTTATCGGCGGTGTGGACGCGGCGCGTGAGTACGTGCTTGCGGCGCTCAACGTCGGGAAAACGGTTGTCACTTCCAACAAAGAGCTTTTCTGCAAATATTCTCACGAGCTTGAGAGGGTTGCCAAGCTCCACAACGCGGGGCTGTATTTCGAGGCGAGTTGCGTCGGCGGCGTGCCGATTATCCGCACGTTGTTAGACGGGTTGCAGGCAAATGAAATCACCTCGATGATGGGCATTATCAACGGCACCACCAATTATATTTTGACCAAGATGAGCGAAGAGGGCATGTCTTACGAGGACGCGCTTGCCGAGGCACAAAAGCTCGGCTATGCGGAAGCGGACCCCACGGCGGACGTCGAGGGCTTCGACGCTGCGTACAAGCTCTCCATTCTCGCTTCGCTTGCTTTCCACACAAAAGTTCCTTTTTCCAAGGTGTTCCGCGAAGGAATTGCAGGCATCACGCAGGAGATGATAACCGACGCGCAAAAGCTCGGCTATTGCTTAAAACTTCTCGCCATCGGGAAACGGACGGACGCGGGCATCGAAGTGCGCGTTCACCCGACCTTGGTGCGCAAGGAACACCCGCTCGCTTCGGTGAACGACAGCTTCAACGCGGTTTACATAACGGGCGATTCGGTGGGCGAAGTGATGCTGTACGGACGGGGCGCGGGCGCGCTTCCCACGGGCAGTGCAATCGTCAGCGATATTATCTATGCGGCAACGCATTCCGAAAACCGTTATTCCACCTTTAAAAATACGGCGGAGGCGGACGGCGACGTAAAATTCCCCAGCGATTTTATGTCGGCATATTGCCTGAGAATTCGCGTACCGGACAAGACGGGCGTGCTTTCCAAAATCACGGCGCTGTTCGCCAAGAACGATATTTCCCTTGTGGAAGTGTTGCAGTCGGCGAAAGAGGGCGACACGGCGGGAATTACGCTCATCACGCACGAGACGCGCGAGCTTGCCGTGCGCAACGCGGTCGAGAAAATCAACGCGTTGGAGTTTGCTCAAGTGCAGTCGGTATTGCGTGTAGTTAGCTAAGATGAGAGCGGGGATTCCCGCTCTTTCTAATTTTGTAGGATAATCATAGATGAAACAGGGAACGATACTAATAAACGCATACACGCAGAGGGAGAGCGAGCTCTATCAGCCCAAAAGGTTGAAAGAGGAGCTTGAAAAGTTGGGCGTAAGCGTGCAAATAAAACGCAATATTTTACCCGCGGGGCTTGCGGACGCAAACGTTGTAAGCGAGCAATTCGGGGATTTTTGCGTATACCTCGATAAAGACCGCTACGCGGGCGCGCTCTTGGAAAAGACGGGACTGCGCCTGTTTAACAGCGCCGCCGCTGTTGCCGTCTGCGACGACAAAATGGCGACTTTTGCGGCGCTTGCGGGAGAGGGGATCCCGTTTCCCGACAGCTATTTTGCTCCCCTGTGCTATTCGGACCAGCCTGTTTCCACCGAGCTCTTAGACGGCGTTGCCGCACGGCTCGGCTATCCGCTCGTAGTAAAGACGTGCTACGGCTCGCTCGGACAGGGCGTTTTTCTTGCCGAAAACCGTGAACAACTCTTTGCGCTCGCGCGGAAATTGCAGAGCGTGCCGCACCTGTTCCAAAAGTTTGTTGCAAGCAGTAAGGGACGCGACGTTCGCGTGATCGTCATCGGCGGGGAAGCGCGCGTTGCCATGCTGCGCACCTCGAACGGGGATTTTCGTTCGAACATCGAGCTCGGGGGCAAAGGTACGCCGTACGAAATAGACAAGACTTTGAAAGCGGTGAGCGAAAAGGTCGCCCGCGTGTTAAAGCTCGATTATTGCGGCATAGATATGTTGTTTGACGGCGCGGGCGGGTATACCGTTTGCGAGGTCAATTCCAACGCCTTTTTCGGGGGCATGGAGCGCGTGACGGGGTATCCCGTGGCGGCGGAATACGCAAAATATATCGTAAAGGTAATGTATGATTAAGTCGATAAAAGAATTAAAGAAGAGTTTCGATAGCCGTATCGCGGAAGAGGAGATCGTGCGGGACGAGGAAGGGCGCGCGGTGATCGAGATGACGGTGCGGGACGACAACAGTTTTCTGTCGTCTTACAGCGCGAGTTCGCGCCCCATTATCAGCGGGGAAGTGGCGGACTATTTGTTGGAGAGTGCGGTTTCCCTTGCGCCCCATGAGCCTATTTGTTTGAAGATTTACAGCGATTGCATCGACGAGGGGGAGAAAACCGTTTATTCGCAGGCGTTGCGCGATTATTTCTCCGCGCACTACCGCGAGAACGCCGTATCTCTTCGCCATAACGTCTTTGTTGCGTGGATTATGGCAATAGTCGGGCTGCTAACGCTTACGGTGGGCATTGCGTTGGGAATTTTCGAATGGGTGCCTGTGCTCGGCGAAGCGCTCGACATTTTCGCTTGGGTGTTCTTGTGGGAAGCGGTAGACGTCTTCTTTTTGGAACGCGCCGTTCTGCGCATGAAGAGCCGACGGTATTTGCGGTTTTCCGATGCGGAAATTTTATTCTTGGACATGCAAAAAGCACCGAACTAATCGGTGCTTTTTTTAATTTCTGAATTCAATTACACAATCAAGTTGACAAGTCTGCCGGGGACGACCACGCATTTCTTGATGGGGTGTTCGCCGATACGCGATTTCACGTCGCCGAGGGCGAGCGCCAATTTCTCGATTTCCTCAATCGAAGCGCTTGCGGGGAAGGGTGCGCGGCAAATAATTTTGCTGTTAATCTGAATGGCGTATTCCTTCTCGTCGAGTTGGAGCGCGGCGGGGTCCGCCTTGGGATAGCTCTGTTCGAACACCGATTGTTCTGAGCCCATCATTTCGAACAGCTCTTCCGCAACGTGGGGGGCGCAGGGCGCAAGCAACAGAATAAAGTCCTTTACCGTGTCTTTTAACAGCACCGTATCCCTTTGCGCCAAACCGTCGTACTTGGTAATTGCCGTCAACAGCTCCATGAGCCGCGCGATCGCCGTGTTGAAGGAGAAGCACTCCATGTCGCGTGTGATACGGGAAATGGCAAAGCTGCGGGCATAGGCGAGCGCTTTTTCTTCCGCACCCGCGGTTTGCGTTTCATCGGGGTACGCGCTTACTTTTGCTACCGTCTTTTCCACGCGGTCTAAGAATTTCGCGATTGCCTTAATGCCGTCGTCGTTCCACGGTCCGCCCTCGGTGTAGGAGAAACCGAACATGAGGTAAAGGCGGAAAGCGTCGGCGCCGTATTTTTCCACGTACTCGTCGGGGGAGACGACGTTTCCGTGCGATTTGCTCATACGGTTGCCGTCGGGTCCCAAAATAACGCCTTGGTGTACGAGCCGCTTGAAGGGCTCGTCGAAGCTCAAATAGCCCATATCGCGCAATGCTTTGGTGAAGAAGCGCGCATAGAGGAGGTGCATGCAGGCGTGTTCCGCGCCACCCACGTAGGTATCTACGGGAAGCATGCGATCTACGACTTCCTTATCGAAGGGCATGTCCTCGTTGCGGGAATCGGCATAGCGCAAATAGTACCAGCTCGAGCAAACGAAGGTGTCGAGCGTATCGGGATCGCGCATTGCTTCACCGCCGCAGACGGGGCATTCGGTGTGCATGAATTTCTCGTGCTTTGCAAGCGGGGATTTTCCGTCGGGACGGAATTCCACGTCGTAGGGCAGGCGTACGGGCAAGTCCTTTTCGGGAACGGGTACCGCGCCGCAGGTAGGGCAGTGGATGACGGGAATGGGCGCGCCCCAATAGCGTTGACGGGACACGAGCCAATCGCGCAAGCGGTAGTTTACCTTTTTGCCGCCCTTGTCAAGTTTAGCGATATGCGCCGCGATTGCCTCGCGCGCCTCTTGCCCGAACATTCCGTCGAAGCCGAGCGAGCCGA
>CAMWUS010000081.1 GCA_947177495.1 uncultured Clostridia bacterium | reverse complement strand
AAGCAGGCGTTTAAAGAGTGCGGCTACGAGGACGCGGAAGGACTGTTGAAAGCCGTCAAATACCATATTTCCGAAGCGAAGATGCAGGGGCTTTCGCCCGACGATTACTTAAAAGCGCACGCCCGCGAACGCGGTATCGAAACGGCGGTTGCCGTTTACCGCAAATACTGCGCGCACCTCAAAGCGTATAACGCGCTCGACTTCGACGACCTTTTAACCGAGGCGCGCAATTTGCTTGCCACCGATAAGGAGGCCTTAGAATACCTTGCGGGGAAATTCCGCTACATTCACGTAGACGAGTTTCAAGACACTAATGCCGTGCAGTTCGACATTATCAAAATGCTTTCGTCCGAGCATGGAAATTTGTTCGTGGTGGGCGACGACGACCAATCCATTTACGGTTGGCGGGGCGCGAAGCTCGAAAACATTCTGCATTTCGAACGCTACTACCCCAACGCGAAAACCTATAAATTGCAACGCAATTACCGTTCCACCAAAGCCATTTTGAATCTTGCAAACGCGTCGATTGCAAACAACGCGCTCCGCAAAGGCAAGGAGCTTTGGACGGACAGGGAAGAGGGCGAAAAGCCCGTATATTTCGAGGCGGACGAGGAGACGGGCGAAGCGCTTTACAGCGCGCGGCTCATTAGCGAATTGCACCGTCAGGGGTACCGCCTTTCCGATTTCGCCGTGCTCATGCGCATCAACGCGCTTACCCGCTCTTACGAGCAGGAATTCACCAAATACAACATTCCTTACAAAGTGTTCGGCGGGTTTAAATTCTTCGAACGAAAGGAAATCAAAGATATTCTCGCCTATTTGCGTATCGCCGCCAACCCTAACGACGACGAAGCCGTGCTACGCATTATCAACGTGCCGCGCCGCGGGATCGGCGAAAAGACGGTGCAAACGCTTTTGTCCTACGCACAGGAAGAGGATTTGCCCTTGTATTACGCCATTCTCGACAGCGATACGCTGCCCCTCAATGCGGGCGCCAAAGCGAAGCTGAAGGAATTCGGCGACTATATCAAAGACGTCGTGATTATGGCGCAGGAGGCGCGGGTGGACAGGCTCACCGCATACCTCGTCAACTCCTCGGGCATGTACGCGCAGTATTCCGACAATTCGGACGAGAGTTTAACGAAGCGCGCGAATATCGACGAGTTCCAAAACTCCGTAGACGAGTTTGCGCGCATGAACGCCGACGCGACGCTTTCCGATTACTTACAGCAAATCACGCTCTATTCCGATACCGACGAAATGGACGACGGCGACTACGTGACGATTGCCACCATTCACGCCGTAAAGGGGTTGGAATTCCGTTGCGTGTTCCTTGTGGGCTTGGAAGATAATGTTATGCCCACTTCGCGCGCCATGGACGACCCGCAGGCGCTCGAAGAGGAGCGGCGGCTCATGTACGTAGCCATTACGCGGGCAAAAGAGCGCTTGTGGCTCACGCGCTCCAAGAGCAGATATTTGTACGGCAGACGCGAACCGAGCACGCGCTCGTGCTTTGTGGAAGAGTTGAAAAAAGAGTTGAATATTCCCGCTACGCCTGTCTTTCACCGCTATACGGGCGATTACGACGGCTACGGCGATTCCCGCGGCGGTTATTCGTACGGGGCAAACCGCGGATATAGCGGCGGCGGTTACGGCTATAACGGCACGGTCAAGCGTGTGGGCAGTTACAGCACCGAACGCGATACCGACTACCGCACGTTCGGCTCGGGAAAGGCGCCCGCGCAGGTGCGTCCCGCATCTTCTCCCGCTCCCGTGTTGGGCGCGCCCAAAGAGAAGAAGGACGTTTCGGGTTTTACGGTAGGAACGAAGGTGCGGCATACCCGTTTCGGCGACGGAGAAATTCTCTCCACGCGCGGACAGGAGAGCAATCTTATTATCACAGTACACTTTGAGAAAGCCGGAAATAAAGACTTGGCGGCGGCACTTGCGCCATTAGAGATTATAGGTTAGCGGAACATTTTCCAACGGTTAAAAAGGGAGGTTAGGCAATCATGGATAGAATGCAAGAGCTATGCGAAATTCTCAACCGCTGGGCGCGCGAGTACTACGTGGAGGACGCGCCCTCCGTTTCCGATGCGGAATACGATAAGCTATACGCCGAGCTGAAAGAGCTGGAATGGCAGACCGGCGTGGTGTTGCCCGAGTCTCCCACCAAGCGCGTGGGGGGCGACCCCGTAAAGGGCTTCGAACGGCACACCCATATTGCGCGCCTGTACAGCTTGGATAAGGCGGTCACGCAGGACGAGCTTACCGCATTCGTCACCCGCGTGCACAAAATCGACCCCGAAGCGGAGTTTACCGTAGAATACAAGTTCGACGGATTAACCGTGTGCTTAACTTACGAGAACGGTGCGTTCGTGCGTGCGGCAACGCGCGGCAACGGCGTGGAGGGAGAGGACGTAACGGCGCAGGCGCTTACGGTGTACAGCTTCCCCATGAAGATTTCTTACAAGGGCACTTTGGAGGTGCGCGGCGAGGCGGTCATGCGGCTTTCCGCACTCAAAGAGTACAACGACAAGCACCCCGACGAACAGTTGAAAAACGCGCGCAACGCGGCGGCGGGGGCGATCCGCAATCTCGATCCCAAGGTCACCGCTTCGCGCAAGCTGGATATTTTCTTTTACGACATCAACTACATGAGCGAAGACCCGCTCCCCACCCAAGAGGCGGGCATGGAGTTCTTGCGTCGCGAGGGATTTAAAACGTACCCGCATTTTAAGAAATGCGCGGATTTGGAAAGCCTCATCGACGCGGTGGATGAAATAGAAATCGAACGTAAAAAAATCGACGTCTTAACGGACGGCGCGGTCATCAAGGTCAATTCGGAACGCGTGCGCGGAGAAATGGGCTTTACCGATAAATTCCCCCGTTGGGCGATTGCCTACAAGTTCGAAGCCGAGGAAGCGGAAACCACCGTGGAAGAGGTTTTGTGGCAGGTGGGTAGAACGGGAAAGCTCACGCCGCTCGCGCTCGTCACGCCCGTGGATTTGGGCGGTGCAACCGTCAAACGCGCAACGCTCAACAACTACGGCGACTTAACGCGCAAGGACGTAAAAGTGGGTTCGCGCGTGCTCATTCGCCGTTCCAACGAAGTGATACCCGAAATCCTCGGCGCGGTGTCCCATACCGAGGGAAGCACGCCCGTGCAAAAGCCCGCCCGCTGTCCCGCTTGCGGAAGCGAAGTAAAGGAAGTGGGGGCGAATTTGTTCTGCACCAACGTGGAATGCAAGCCGCGCGTCATTCAAAAGCTCACCCATTATTGCAGTAAAAACGCGGCGGACGTGGAGGGAATGTCGGAATCCACCCTAACCGTGCTCTACGATGCGCGCGGCGTGAAGCGGTTTTCCGATTTGTACGCTTTAAAGGAAGAGGATTTCAAGGGCTTGGAGGGCTTCCGGGATAAGAAGATTTCCAACCTGCTCGGCGCAATCGACAAGAGTAAAAATTTGCCCTTGGAACGCTTTTTGTATGCAATCGGCATCGATGGCGTGGGCAGAGTCGCCGCACGCGATTTGTCCGAGTTCGGCAGTTTGGAAAAGGTCGCGTCGCTTACGTTCGACGAGCTCATCGCGCTCGAAAACGTAGGGGAGATTACGGCGAACGCCATCGTCGGATATTTTGCCGACGAGGAAAATACCGCGGAGCTCAAACGGCTCGAAGAGGCGGGCGTGCGTCCCTTTGCGCGCGTGAGAAAGACGGAGGGCGCGTTTGCGGGCGAAAGCGTGGTGCTCACGGGAAGCCTTGCTTCCATGTCCCGCACGGAGGCGCAAAAACTCATCGAAGAGGCGGGCGGCACGGCGCAGAGCTCGGTTACAAGCAAGACGACGCTCGTCGTTGCGGGAAGCAGTGCGGGGAGTAAGCTCGATAAAGCGAAAAAAGCGGGCATTCCCATTCTTGACGAAGAGGGATTTTTAAAGCGCTTGGGGCGGTAATTCTCCCAAAAAAACGCCGTCAAAGACTTGAAAATTACAACGCGGTGTGATATAATAGGAATAATAGTGTAAGAATGCACGGCAAGGAGCTTTCGGTATGTACAGCATGACGGGATACGGCAAAGGCGAATACCGCGAAAACGGCGTGGAACTTACGGTTGAAGTCCGTTCGGTAAACAACCGCTACCTCGACGTTGCCGTAAAATGCCCGCGCGCCTTTCTCTCGGAAGAAGAGAGTATCCGCGCGCTCGTGCGGGAATCGCTTTCCCGCGGGCATATCGACGTGTTCGTCAATTTCACGGACGGGCGGGAACAGGAGAAATCGCTGTTCCTCGATAAAAATATCGCGCGTTCGTACTACTCGGTTAAGGAAGAGCTGTTAAAAGAATTTCCCAAGCTTTCCGACGACGCGAACGTATCTTTCTTTATGCGCTTGCCCGACGTGGTTCGCCCCTTGGAAGCGGGCAGCGCCGACGAGGTTTTAAAGGGTGCGCTTAAAACCGCTTTAAAGAATGCGCTCGAAGCACACGCCGCAATGCGCAAGGCGGAGGGCGAACGGCTCAAAGAAGATTTGATTGCGCACATGAAAGTGATAGAACGCCTACGGGACGATATCGCAAAGCGTGCGCCCGCGATTGCCGAGGAATACCGCAAAAAGCTCACCGAGCGCATTTCCGATTTTCTCGGGGGCAAGGTGGACGAAACGCGCATTCTCACGGAAGCGGCGCTGTTTGCCGACAAGTGCAGTATCGACGAAGAGCTGACGCGCCTTTCGTCGCATATCACGGAGTTCTACGCCATTTGTAAGAGCGACAGGGTGGGCAGAAAATTGGATTTCCTCATTCAGGAATTCAATCGCGAGTGCAATACGGTGTGCTCCAAGTCCAACGACGGCAAGATTACCGCCTGCGCGCTCGAAATGAAAAACGAAATTGAAAAAGTGCGAGAGCAAGTTCAAAATTTGGAATAGTTTTACAAAGGGTGAAACATGAGAAATATTTTGTTCGCAATTTCCGGTCCCTCGGGGGTTGGGAAGGGAACGCTCGTAAAGCGCATTCTCAGCGAAAACGACAATTTGGCGCTCTCTATTTCCTGCACCTCGCGCAAGCCCCGCAGAGGGGAAGAGAACGGGCGGGAATACTACTTCGTTTCGCGCGAAGAGTTTCAGCAGCGCATTTCGGAAAACGATTTTCTCGAATACGACGAGCATTTCGGGAACTATTACGGCACCCCGAAATCGTTCGTTTTGGAGCAGCTCAAAGACAAATCGGTGATTTTGGAAATCGACGTCGTGGGCGCGCTTCACGCAAAGGAGCTGATGCTCGGCGAATGCCGCACCGTGCTCATCATGGTTGTCCCGCCCGATTTCGATACCCTGCGTTCCCGCCTTACGGGGCGTAGTTCGGAAACGGAAGAAGAGATGCTCACGCGTATGGAGCGGGTAAAATACGAGCTTTCCATGCAGGACAAATACGATTACATCGTCGTCAACGACGACTTAAACGAGGCAAAGGAACGCCTCTTAAATATCATCGACCAAGAAATTATTCGTGAAGGAGATAAAATATGATAAACGAACCCTCGGTAGACGCACTCGTGCGCAAACTCGGTACGGAAGAGGATCCCGTGAGCCGCTACGAGCTCTGCGTAATCGTTGCAAAACGTACCCGCCAAATCATCGAGCAAATGCAGGCGACGGGCGCACTCGAGCTCCCCGGCAAACAAAAAGAGATCGTGCTTGCTTGTCAGGAAATTCTCAACGGCAAGGTTACGGGCGCGAAAGACTGAGAAACGCCCCCTTGCGGGGCTTTCTTCTTACGTGATACATATAACGAGATATGGTTTGTGAAGTGATCGTCGACATCGCGCACAGCGACGTAGACAAAATTTTCGATTACGCTTGCGACTTCCCCGTGGAAGCGGGCACCCGCGTTACCGTTCCGTTTGGCAAACAGACGGTGACGGGGTTTGTGGTACGCGTAAAAGAACACAGCACCTATCCCGTTGAAAAACTCAAAAAGATTTATCGGAAAGCGGAGGACTATCCCGCGCTCAATGCGGAGTGTCTTGCGCTTGCGCAAAAGCTTGCCGCGCGTTACCGCTGTCCGCTCGCACTCACGCTGCGCCTCTTCCTGCCCGCCGAAATGCGTACGGGCAAGGTGGCGGAACGCTATTACAGCGTAATCAAGCTGAGCGGAGAGGGCGAACCACCCAATCCGCGGGCAAAGGCGCAAATCGCGCTCGTTTGCTATTTGGAAGAAAAGGGCGAAGAGGAAGCGCCTGTTTTGCGCGAAAAGTTCGGCGCGGCGGTTACCGCGCTCCTTAAAAAAGGCGTTTTAATAGAAGAAAAGCGCAGACGCCTGCGCAACCCGTACGGCAACGTTGAGGGCAAAAAAGAGGAGCGCAAACTCACGCCTGCCCAACAAAACGCGGTGGATACCGTGAGAATCACCGATAAGACGGTGGCGCTCCTTCACGGCGTAACGGGAAGCGGCAAGACGGAAGTATACTTAACGCTCATCGCC
>CAMWUS010000080.1 GCA_947177495.1 uncultured Clostridia bacterium | reverse complement strand
GTGTTATACCGCGAGGGTTCCGTGTGCTTCGGATTCTCCTTCGGAACGCATGAAAGGCGGACTGCCGTCCCGTCGTCGAAGTCCTGTTTCCCCGCCAAGGCAAATAAGAAAAGCAAGCTTGAAAGCGCGCTTCCCCTTACCGTGGAATAGGTAAATTCAATCGTCATTCCCATAGCATTTTCAAGTGGGTGTTCCGAATTGAAATACAGGTAATAATCAAGGCGATAGGGTCCACCGCGCGCAACGCTGACAAAATCAAAATCCGTCAGTTCTTCGTCCTCTTTTTTTAGGGCGGTGTATAATACATCTTCATCGGCGTTTGTTGCGATAAAGCATTTGTCTACCGTCCATTCGTGTTTTCTCGTATCGCCGTTATCGTAATAGAAAACGGACGTAATAGAACGAATGCAATAATGCCGCTTCGAGCTGTTGTTCTTCACCCGATAACCGCGCACGAGGTATTTCCCGAAGATGCCTTCTATACTCACGGCTTCCAAAGTATAGGTTTGGTAGTCCTTATATCCCAACGACGGGCACAAGGAAATTTGCAATGCGAGGCTCTTTTCTCCCGCATATTGCAGGGTGTACACGAAGAGCTCGCCGCTCTCGCCCTCCGCGATTTGCAGGACCTCTACTTCGTCCGAGTTATCGTTCGGGTAGTTCGCTTCACGGAAAAGAGGGTCGCGGTTCAAATCTTCTAAAACGGTTGTGTAGCTTGTCGCTTCCGCCGCGTTCGCCGCGATATGGGAATAGGCGGGAGAAATTACTCCCGCCGCCATAACCGCCGTTGCCAAAAATGCAATCGCTCGTTTTATCATGGCTCCCTCCCACGCTTAGAACATTACGCCTTCTTTATCCATTTCCGCGCTTGATACATTCGTAAGCCGCGAAACGTCCGCCGCAAAGGTATTTGAAAGCGTTTCGGTGGAAAGCACTTTCCCGTCACACACAACGTTAAAGGTGTAGTTGATTTTAAATGCGTTGTCTGAGTGTCTTTCGATATAGTCCAAAAGGCTGTTCACGTTCTCTTGGGCGGATGCGTAGGGTTCGGTCAAAAACCATTTAATCATGACCGCATCGGCAATCAGTACACCTGTAACCTTAACGGGTTTCGCGCACTCATACAACCATTCGTCGTATTTATTTGAGCCCGTTATCATAAGATTGATTTCTATGTATGTCCCATTTTGTACGCCCATATCGTCACGCGTTTCTTCTACGGTGGGAACTATTGTTCCTACGCCGAAATATACGCTCGAAGTGTCTACGGTGTATCTTGGAGTATAATACTCACCATAGCCGTTAACACCAGCTCGCCGTTCGCCGAATGAAATCGTATTCGCATCGGTTTCAGTTCCCTTCAACGTAATTTCCGAATTCGGGTCAAGCCGCGCAATGTAGTCCAACTGAATGGCTACCTTAACGTTGTCTCCCGTTTGGAACGTTGCCGAGAGTTCTATGGGCGTACCGAATGCTTTTAGACATACGACTGTTGCGGAAAGAGTATCCGCAGAGGGTGTAACCTCTACGTGGTCGTCAATGTCGGGCGCAGACGGATTTTTCCCAGCTCCTTCTACCCAACTGAAACCGCCTTTTTCCCATTTCGCCGCCCAAACTGCCGTACGGTGAATTGCCGTTTCGGGCTGAATGTTGGTAATCGTAAGCGTGACCGCCGATTCCGCTTGTTCGGAAATGCCGTACTCTTCGAAATCCTCGGGAGCGATGCGCGCCATAAGGAATTTGGCGGCACCTTCCTGCGGTTCTTGCGTGGCAAGCATTCCGCCGTCGTCCGAAGCCGTAACCTTGTTTTCGTCGCCTACGGGCGGCGTGACGGTCGTCTGATTATCCGCGGGCTTGAAGCCGTTCGAGGGCTTGTACGGGGTGCAGAATTGCATAATCATGAGCGCGGCGCTCACGATGATGATAAGCGCGAGCACAACGCAAAGAAAACGCGCGCCTGCGTTGTTGCGGCGTTTCGGAGCTTCGTTCTCTCTCTTGGTCGTTGCCGCATAGTTGGTTCTTTTGGTTTTTGTTTTTTGAGTTGCCATTTTTTCTCCTTGATTTTTGAATTTGCGGGATTGCCCGCCCGCAGGGGGTTGTGGTTCAGTTCCCGTTTAATAGGGATTTGCGTCCGGGGATTTTCTTTCGATCGCCGCCGTCGAAACCCTGTTTTTCGGGATACAATAAGGGGGGTGAGTGTTACCGTTATGCTTTTTCTTTGCCTCCTTTCCCGAGGCAGGGTATTGCGCCGCAATAGGGGATACGGTGCGCGCCCTGCCTTCGGGCTCTTGGTTTATTTGCCGAAACGGGCTTCCCGTTTGACTTCGATTTTAACCGCACTGTTTTGCGCAGCTCGTTGACCCAAGACCTTGCGACCGGTTGTTCGCACCGTTCGTTGACCCTGGAATTTGGCGACGTTGTTTGCCGTCCTCGCGCGCAGGTTCTGCGCGCGCGTGCGTAACGGCTATGGAGTAGCACGGGCATAAACGAAACAGCGTTTCGGCGTTGTAGTCTAAGCTACAACCTGCCGCCCGTTCTTCCCAATATCCGCAATTCTTTTTACAGCTCCACATGGTGTTGCTCCTTCATATACTCAAAAATAGAAATTTGATTGTTGATTAAATCTACTTCGCGGTTCACGCTTGCAAAGGTTCTGGCGTACTTAAATCCTTGCTTAACAATATCGGGGTCATGAGAAAGCTTCTCTAATTCGTCCCACAATTCGGGGTGATACTTTTTCAATCTCGCAAATTCTTTTACGGAACAATTTGGACAGAACCAACACCCACCGCGCGACTTGCTTTCATAAAGCGGTGAAAGCAAGTTATATCGCCGACAAAGCTCATAAGTATCACGTTCGCATACTTTGTACTGCGCTAAAACACTAACACTGTTTTCTTTCAAGCGGCTTAAACGTTCGGGCTCATCGTATGCGATACCAATAACTGACTCGTGTAAATCCAAATGTTTCTGAAACTTTTTTATAGAACCAACTTTTAGTTGGCTATTTACGAAACACATTCCGCCTAACGGGAAGCCATACTTCTTACCAATTCTTTCCGCTTGTTTTGAACGTGTTATTCGGGTATGGAACAAGCCAACATAATCTTTTTCGGCACGGACTACATTAACCGAGTATCCCATGCGCTCAATAATCGGAATGGCGGTATTGTAAATCCATTCGATATGTTCGGGATTTTCGCCGCTGATGTTGCGGGAGTGGTCGAACATGACCTCCGAAAAAATAACTCCGTCAAGCGGTATGCCGTTCTCATAACAAAGAACGATGCTTGCCGAACTATCCTTTCCGCCACTCCATGAAAGATAACGTTTCATATCAACGCTCCGCCCCGCTCCGTTTTTGTTAGTATATTATCACAAAAAATGAGTGTTTGTCAACAGTCTATCACAAAAAATGAGTGTTTAAATTAAAAATATTTGCGATTTTCACTTTTTGTGATACCATTAGCAATGAGGTGTAACATGAACTTTTCGTTAAAATTGAAAGAACTTCGAGAGGAAAGGGGCTTTTCACAAGCCCAATTAGCCAAAGCTTTAAATGTTGGGGTTGGGAGTGTTGGAATGTGGGAAAGTACTGACCGTATTCCGCCCGCTAAGAAATTAGTAAAAATTGCGGAATATTTCCATGTGTCGACCGATTACCTTCTTGGGCGTTCGGACAAACTCGGCGGCGTTATTATCTCCGACGAAGAACGGGCGGCAGGGTGGAGCGATACCGCGCGAGTGACCGTAACGCCGATAGAGGACGATATGTTGCAACTCTTTCGGAAAATCGGGAAAAAGTACGGCACAGAAACGCAAAAAACCGCTATTGCCATGCTTGAAAATATGCTCGGTTTAAAATAAATTGTATATCGTAAATCCGTGCTGTTACCATAGGTGTACACCCTTGCGGTGAATACACTTACGGAGGTTCATGGAAATGAACAATGCAGAACGGTTGCTATTTTTAAGCGTTCAGCTTTTAACGCTGAATGCGGGCAACGCACAAAAAAAGGAGGAAATCGAAACGATTTCCTCCGAGCTCGCCGCCCTTCGGCGGCAAATGGAAGAGGAGCACGGCGCGGAAAACGACGTGCCCTCTTTTGATAACGGTTGTGTAGACGGTTTTGTGAAATTCACGAAAAAGGAGATTTCACATATGCCGATTAGATTTCGAAAATTATTTGTCCTTGGCGGGTGTACGGTAAGAGCCTATAAACGGCTAAGCTGTATTCGCGGGGGGAAGGAGGTGTATAACTACGAACTGAGGTGCCGAAGCGAGGGTTACAACATTTACGCTTCAAGCAATAATTTCGAGCGAGCAAGGAAAAAGTTTTTGGAAGAGCTTCGAATTGCCGAAGAATTCGGAAGTGAAGCGAATGCGGCTTCCAACTTTCACGAATTTTCCACGTATTACTTTGAAACGTTCCGAAAGCGCAAGGTCGCGGCGGAAACGCTGAAAAACGATTTGCAACGCTACAACTTTTATTTGAAGCCCGCTTTCGGGTCGTTGCCGTTAAAGCGCATCACACCCGCGCGTTGTCAAAAATTGCTCGACGACGTAGCCGCGCAAGGAAAAAACAAAACGGTAAACGAGCTCTATTCTCTCATGAACGTTATTTTCAATTCTGCGATCGCGCACAATTACATAGCCACAAATCCGCTTGCTATCGTCGTAAAAGAGAGTTACGAAAGCGAACACGGCTCGGCACTCACAAAGGCAGAGGAAAAAGCGTTGCTCGCGGGAACGGCGGGAACGGAATATCAACGTTGTTTTGCGGTCGCGCTGTATACAGGATTGCGCCCTAACGAATATGGCACGGCTAAGATTGAAGGTAAATTCATTATCGCGGTGAACAGCAAGAGAAAGACGAAAAGAATAGAGTACAAGCGAATTCCGATTATTCCCATGCTTCGCCCCTATCTCGAAGGGGGCGAAGAACTCCGTTTCCCGTGCCATAAGTCCATGTGGAAAGCAATCAAAAATATACTGCCAAATCATAAGCTCTATGATTTGCGGACGACCTTTTACACCCGTTGTCATGAGTGCGGCGTTGCGGACGTTGCCCGCATGGAATTCGTAGGGCATTCGCTCGGCAAGCTTGGCGATGCCTACACCGACCTATCCGATGAGTTCCTTTTGAAAGAGGGCGCGAAGATATTTTACGATTTGTGCGACAATGTATGCGACAATTCGGAAGAATAAAGGTTTGTAGGTGGTGAGGAACTGCCTTTTTTGCAAAGAAAAAGCCCGTTTTCGGGGTGTTCTTCCTCGAAAACGGGCAACTTTGGAGCAGGAAACGGGAGTCGAACCCGCCGGAATCAGCTTGGGAAGCTGACGCCATACCGCTAGGCGATTCCTGCATATTAAGTTATACTTCAATCGTGCTCCTATTATAACCGAAAACGAAAAGGTTGTCAAGCGTAAATTTCGTCAATTTGGGGAAGTCGCCGCAATTTCCCGCATTTCATTTTACTTTTTTGCGCAAAAGTGTTATACTTTTTTCGTTATGAAGGTTTTCGCAATCAGCGATTTGCACCTTTCGGGACTTGCCAGCAAGCCGATGAACGTATTCGGCGCGGAGTGGGAAGGGCATTTCGAAAAAATAAAAGCCGATTGGCGGGAAAAGGTCACGGACGGGGATATTGTGCTCGTGGGAGGGGATACCTCTTGGGGTATGAAACCCGAAGAGGGCTACTACGATCTGCAATCCCTCGCGTCGCTTCCCGGCAAGAAGGTGTTCGTGCGCGGCAATCACGACTATTGGTGGAGCGCCATTTCGCGCGTTCGCGAAGCCGCACCCGACGATAGCTTTTATTTTCTGCAAAACGATTGCGTGAAATTCGGCAACCTGCTCATTGCGGGCTCGCGCGGGTGGACGTGCCCCGGCTGTACCGATTTTACCGAGCACGACGAAAAGCTATATTTGCGCGAAGCGGAGCGCTTTCGTCTTGCTTTCCGCGAAGTGCGTGCCTGTCGAGAAGAGGGTGACAGGCTGATCGTGCTTATGCACTATCCGCCTATGAACGTAAAAAAAGAGCCCACTCTGTTCACCGAGCTGTTTGAAGAAAACGGCGCGGAAAAGGTCGTGTTCGGGCACTTGCACGGCGCAACCTATTATCCGCTCAAAAGCGAGCGCGAGGGTATATGGTACTACCTCACCTCTTGCGACAAGCTCAAATTTTCTCTCATGGAAATCGGCGATTTTTCTTAACTTGTTGTGTGCTCCGTGGCTTTGCACGCCGTTTCATATTGGGTGTAATTAAGAAACCTAAACAAAATTATTTGAAAATGCCTGTAAGGAATATTTTTGCAGGCGTTTTTTGTTGCATATTCCTGTGGGCTATGATATAATAACTTTGTATTACTTAATATTAAAGTTTTGAAAATAATCGGAACGGAGGATACCATGAGGAAAAAGAGGGCATTGTTCTTAACGCTCGCATTATTCATATCGGGCATTTTTGCGTTCACGCTTACAGGCTGTAATTTATTTTTGCGCACGCAGGACAGCAACTATCC
>CAMWUS010000079.1 GCA_947177495.1 uncultured Clostridia bacterium | reverse complement strand
GATTTCCGCGCTGACGGGACGGGAAAAGGTAGAACCGCAAAAAGAAAACCGCCCTCCTCATGAAGAGAAAGACGGTAATTTGAAAATTTTAGAAGAATATTTGGCGAAGAGCTGACGCCACGCGCCAAACCAATTTATTTTGCCAAATCGGCGAATACCTGCGTTAAGAAGGTATCTTCCGCGCCGCGGACGAAGGGCGCAACGATGCCGTGTGCACCGTCCTCTTCGGTGACGCCTCTGTCGTGAATGCTATTCCCTTTCGGCCAGAAAATTTCCGCCGCGGTAATGCGCATCGCCGCACCGCTCGAAGTTACGTAGGTGGACTGCATAACCCCTTTGCCGTAGGAGTGCGCAATATCCGATTCGCTATCCTTGCGCAAATAGATGTCGCCGTAGCGGATGGTGCCGTAGTCGTAAAGCGCGCCGATCAAGCATTCCGAAGCGGAAGCGGAATACTCGTCCGCCAATATGGTAATGCGCGAATCGGAATTGAAATAGGTCTTGTAATCGTTGCCCGTTGCGTAGTAGTTCGCCTTCTTGCCTTTGCGGTCGACGGAGTACGCCACAAGCGGAGAATTACCCTCGGCGTTCTTCATGAGGTGCGCCGCAATTTGACGGAACAAATCCAAATATCCGCCGCCGTTGGAGCGCAAGTCGATGACGAGATTGCTCCTGCCGCGTTCCTTCATCTTGTCGAGACACTTGGTAAATTCCCATGCGGAATTGCCGTCGAAGCCCTGATAGCGAATGTATGCGGTTTGCGCGTCCAACCCCACAAGTCCTTCACCCGTGTCCTGCAATGAGAGCGCGGTATCGCCGCGGAACGACCAAGTACTTTCGCTGTCGCTGTAAGTGCAATAGGAAGCAAGATACTCTTTGCTCTCCAAGAAATAAGGCTTTTTATCCGTTTCGGAATAGCCGCACTCCAAACAGAAAGTACCGCGGTTGCTCTGCACGAAGGTGCCGATTTCCTGCACGCTTCCCGCAGGCTTGAGGGTATCCTCGTCTTTGCCGTAGCGGTAAATGGTCATGCCGCTCACAAGCCCCGCGAGGTCGGCGGGAGAGTTGCCCTGCACGAAATACACCTTGGGCGTATCCTCGTCCATAAAGGCGGACAAGCCCGTATCGGTGTTGCTTCCCTCCGCTTCTTTTAAGAGAGCTGCAAACTCCTCTTTATCGTAAAAGGAACAAAACCTGTCGGGCATCAGTCCTTCGTAAACTTGGCTGTAATACGCTTCCCACTCTTCGTCGGTCAGCTCTTTATAGTAGTCGTGCTCAACGCGGTCAAGAATCCATAAGATGTTGCGTTCCTCCGAGCTGAGTGCATAGTAGCGGGAAAACCACCCGACAAAAAACATAATTACCGCCAAAAGAATCACCCCTACCGCAACGGCGATTTTGTGCCCGCGGCTGGGCTTGTTGGGCATAACGGCAACGGGCGCGGGTTCAGGCGTTCCCCTGTCCCAAAAGCCCTCTTCCAAGTTATTCCCTTTTTGATTTTCTTGCTTGATTTCCTTATCGTCCATAACTTTCTCCTACGAATAGTTTATTACTTTATCGGTTGAGTTTATACAAAATCGTCATCACGCGGAAAGTGACCGCGTCGGAAAACTTTCGGATATCCAACCCCGTTGCCTGCTCGATTTTATCGAGACGGTAGGCAAGTGTGTTGCGGTGCATGAAGAGCGTGCGCGAGGTCTCCGAAAGGTTTAAGCTGTTTTCTAAAAAAGCTTCGGCAGTATCGGCAATTTCCCCGCCGCCGAAAATATCCTCGCGGTAGGCGTCCCCGAAGCTTTCCGTGTATTCCTGCAAACGGGTGCGCGGGATTTCTTCGAGCAATTTTACGAGCAAGTACTCGCGGTGAGAATGCACTTCCCCTTTGGACTTAAACGCTACGCTCATGCGGACGGCGGTTGCCGCTTCCAAATACGAGCGGGCGATTTCCGAGAACGAACGCACCTGTCCGCCCACTCCCGCTTGCGCTCGCACGCCCAATTCTTCGTAAAGCGTTTGCACGAGAAACTGCGCAAACTCCATAGGCGGCACGTCCGCTTCCGCGGCGAATTTTACGACGGCGATACGGCTGTCGTCCATAGCAACGCACATATCCTGCGAGCCTTCCAAACAGCGCGCAATGTGCCGTTTGGACTCTTTGGACAAGCGTTCGGGAAGCAGGTCTATCGCATAGCATTCCAAGTTGGGAACGGCGTAACGCGTCATGTAGCGGAACGCGCTCCACCCGCCGCCCTCGCCGAGCAGGATACTTTTCAAATGTTCCTCTCGCTCGGGCATGGTGCGCTCTTTCCCGTTTTCCACAAGATAACGCACGAGCTTTTGCGACGTTTCGTCCCCCCCGTCGAGCACGAGACGGACGGCGTTTCCGCAATAGTTTACGGAAAAGGAATTCCCGTTCTCCTCGCCTTCGAGAGGGCGAACGTTTATCCCCGTTTTTCGGCGAACGTCCTCTAAAAGACGGGACAATTCAGACATGGTATCGTCCATTTCCGTTTTTCTCCCCGCGAAACGGCTTGCTCCGTTTGCAAATTCGATTATAACACTTTTTCGTAAAAATATCAAGAGGTTTTCCGATTCCCCTGCAATTTCCGCGAGCTTTTCATAAAATATGAAAAAAAGCGCCATAATAATAACGATTTTATTCTACAAAAAAATGATTTTTTCTCATTTGCTGTTGACACGGCGCAATTTTTCGTGTTATAATTGTAATGTTATATTATTTATAATATATAAACAGCAATTCCGCAAAAGAAAATAACTTGTCAAAATGCACGTTGCTATACGGCAACGCCTGTTTTCCAAGTTTCGTCTGTGACAGGAGGTCTACATGATAGACGATACGGGATACAACGAAAACGAGTACGACGCAAACGGCACGGACCCTATGGCTTCCAACGGCACGGAAGGCATGGAAGGTACGGAGAATATGCCGACGGACGCACTCGATCAACCGACCGAAGAAGAACAACCGGCGGAGAAGAAAAAGACCCCCAGACCGAAAGGAATCGGGAAGTACATTTTTCTCGCGCTCCTTTTTGCGTTGCTCTCTTTGGGCGGTTTGGTAATAGGCTTCCTCGGCAGCTTCCTCGAGATTTTCAAACATCCGTTATTGCACGGCACGTCTAAAATCGACGCTACTATTTTAGGCACGTTCATCAATTTGCTTTCCAACTTCGGAGAGATTTTCGGCGAATTGTCGAAGGCGTTCCAAATAAGTATTTCCGAGGGAATCGTCTATTGCGTTGAATTGCTTTCCATTATTCTTCCCGTTGTGTTCGCGCTTATCTCGCTGATTATGTTCATCGTTGCGGCGGCCACCAAAAAGCTCGAACGGGCACGCACTTGCGCATATGCAAGTGGTATTCTTACCCTCCTTGCTTACGGCACGTTGTTCCTTTATACCTTCGCAACATTCGGACTTCTTACCTCCCTTGCAGGAGGAGATACAAGAACCCTCAAAGATATAATCGACTACTCCTGCTTGATTATCGCAGGTGTGAGCTTTATAACGCTCTTCATCGCCTCCTGCGTGCGCAGTAAGAAAGTAGGATTTTTAAACTCCCTCGCGCTTCTTTTCTTGATTGTTTGCGCGCTCTGCATTTACTATCCCGGCACGATTACTTCCGTGCCCGCGTTGATTGCATTCGACCTTGCAAAGGGAAGTATGCTTTTCTTCGGAATTGCGTTCCCTGCACTCATCGTCATTCTTCTATTGAACTTGATTATTACTTCCGCACGGCTGAACGCGCAGCGCGGATTGATGTTCGACGCCATCCGCTACGGGCTGCAACTGCTTGCGCTCATTCTTACGGTTATCGCAACCATTTGCTACCCGTTCGACGGCGACAGATGGGTGATGTTCAAGGGTACCCAACTCATTGTAACCATTATCCTTTTGGTGCTGACGATTGCGTGCCTGTTCATTCCCATGTTCACGCTCATCTACCGCGCGATAAAGCGCCGCGGAGAAAAGCAGGCAGCCGAACAGCAGTTCCAGGGCGAAACCGCTGAGGACCCCTCTTACAGCAACTACGATTACAACGGCTACGACAACAATTACGATAACGGCTATCAGGACGAACAACCCGCTGCCGAAGCGCAGGAGCAGCCGCAGGAAGACTACGCGCAGCCGCAACCCGAGAACAATTATCAGGGCTTCAATCCTTATCAACAACCTGCGCCCGAGTACAACTATCAGCCGCAGCCCGAACCGGACAACGTTGTGGTTACGATCGACACGGAAGATTTGCAGAATTTCTTCAATATGCAGCCCGAACCTCAACCCGAGCCCGAGACCTTGCGTTACCAAGCTCCTGAGCCCGAACCCGAAATGCTCAATACGCATGAGCCCGTCGTTATCAAAGAGGTCATTCGCGAGGTGATTAAAGAGAAAGAACCCGAACCCGCGCCGAAGCCGGAGCTTACCGAATTCGAACGCCGCATGGCGGCACTTGCGAAAGCGAACGACGCGCCTAAGGAGCCCGAGCAACAGGAGAGACCGCAACAGCGTCCCCGTCCCAACCCGCAACAGAACGGATTCCGTCAAGGTGCTAACCAGCGTCCCAATCAGCAAAACAATCCCTTCATGCGGAACCGTCACAACAACGAGCAGGGCAACAACCCCAACGTTCCCGCCTTTGCGGGCAACCGTCAACCCAACAGCTACGTGTTCGGCGGCTCGCAGTACACCTACGATCCGTTCATCAATACGCTTACGCCTATGGAAAAGAACGAGTTCGGCGACGTGTTCATTGCCAACCTTTACGGCATTCATTCCTATCTCCCCACCTACATTATCGGCGGAGACAACACGGAATTCTTCCAAACAATCTTCATCCATCTCGGTCGCTTCCGCGGAAATATTTCACGCGAGCTTATGGAAAAGATTTACGCGTACGTCAACAAATCATCGTCGTAAAAACAGCATCAAAAAAGAGCGTTGCAATTGCAACGCTCTTTTTATTATATCGTTATCGTATTTTTACAACCACACAAATGCCGTCCTCGCGGTTATATTTGCGCGATTCGCTCATTGCGTCTACAATGTAAAGTCCCCTTCCGCACTCCGCGTCCGTACCCGAACAGGTGCTCTTTTCGGGAGGCGTAAAGTCGCACGCGCTCTTTACGGAAATGCGAATGGTATCCCCCTCGCGCATTGCGCAAAACCGCGCGCTCCCGCCGCCGTAACGCAACGCGTTAGACAGCAGTTCGTTCGCAATCAGCTTACAGTCGAACACCGCACCCTCGGGCACTTCCTCTTCCATAAGCTCGGCGCACATATCCGCAAGCGCTTTTTTCAAGGCAATATAGCCGTCTATTTCGAATAACATCATTCCACCAAGCTCTTCGCGAGCGTCACTTTCAGCTTTTGCAAAATTTTGCGTTCCATACGCGAGACGTTCATTTGCGAAACGCCCATGCGCTTTGCCGTTTCCACCTGCGAGAGCTCCGCACCGAAGCGGTAACGCACCAAAGCGAGCTCCTCTTCCGTAAGCGTTTTAAGAGCGGAATTCACCGCGTCGCGGTTATCCACTTCCTCGAACACGTCGTCCACGGCGGGAAGCACTTCGTGGAAGCTCATGCCGTCGCTGTCCCTATCGGGGGAATTATCGAGCGAAACCACGCCGCCCGCCTCGGCACAGCGCAGAATTTCTTCCTCGCTCACGCCCAAACGCTCGGCAATCTCC
Source organism: uncultured Clostridia bacterium (assembly GCA_947177495.1). GTDB lineage: Bacteria > Bacillota > Clostridia > Christensenellales > Borkfalkiaceae > Gallimonas. Next base: position 846 of record CAMWUS010000079.1, on the reverse strand, counting down.
TTTGCGGACGGGCGCTTTCCCGTTTCTTTCGTAATTTCTTCTGCCGCCCGCTTCATGGAAATTCTCAGCTCCGCCACTCTGCGCGGCAAGTGCACGAGACGCGAGCGGTCGCGGAAATAGTTCTTAATTTCGCCCGTAATCGTGGGCGTGATAAACGTGGAGAACTGCACCCCTTTCGTCTCGTCGAAGCGGTCTACCCCCTTTAAAAGCGCGAGGGAAGCGACCTGATAGAGGTCGTCGTATTCCACGCCCCGCCCAACGAATTTTTTCGCCAATACGGAGGCTATGTACAAATATTTTTCCACAATCTCATTGCGGATTTTAATATCGCCCGTTGCCCTGTATGCGGCGAAAAGTTCTCCGTCGTTCATGCCTGTAACCCAAAACGGAAGGTAATGCGGCAAAGCTCGCCGTCCTTCTTCTCCAAAACGGCGTTCTCGGCAAGTGCGCACAAAATCGCCGCGGAAATTTCATCTTCCTGCCCCGCGCTCTCCCGTTCCGTTTTATTTTGTCCTTCGATTTCAACGCCCAACCCGTTTTCTACGGTAAACGCAATTTGCGCCGCGTTATACCCCCTGTGCATCAGCAGCAACAGACTCTCGGTAACGCATACCTTGCAGTCCTCGCTATCGTCCATGCTCAGCCCTGCAACCGAGCAAACGCCGCCCGTCGTCAAACGCACGGTCGTCATGAGTTCGCCCGAAAGAGGCGTAGTCAGCCGTATCTCTTTCATGACTCGATCTCCATAATGGTATCGAGCGCGCAGATAACAAAGAGCTTTTTCAAGCGCGGCTGTAAATGCGTGAGCTTCAGCTTGTGCCCGTCCGTCTTGGCGTGCTTTAAAAT